>JBOFIT010000164.1:0-24776 GCA_051650305.1 Cellulosilyticaceae bacterium | reverse complement strand
GCATTGACTTGGTGCTGCCATAGGTCCTGTAGGCGTTAAGTTCTCTGCAACTTGTGGAATGATCATATTCGCCTTATAAACGGTGACCGTATCCCCTACATTAATGGCTAGCTCTTCTACGATACTTAAGTTGTGAAGGCTTGCACGCTCTACTGTGGTGCCTTCTAATTCTACTGGTTCAAATACCGCTACTGGATTGATAAGCCCTGTACGCGATGTATTCCATTCAACAGCTAGGATTTTTGTTTCTTTTAGTTCATCTTTCCATTTGAATGCAATGGCATCCTTAGGGAACTTTGCCGTTCTTCCTAAACTTTGTGAGTAGGGAATATCATCATAAGTAAGTACGAGCCCATCAGAAGCAACGTCTTGGTTACCAATATCTGCTGCAAAGTAGGCTACTGTTTCTTCAATGGTAGCTGCCTCTACTTCTTTGTAGTCTACCACTTCAAACCCTTGGACCTTAAGCCATTCCATCTGTGCCATCTTACTTTCAAAACTAGCATTACCTTCTATTAAAGCAAAAGCATAAAATCTTACGTGACGACTTGCTGTGATTTTAGAATTTAATTGACGTACACTTCCACTACATAAGTTACGTGGATTCTTATACTTCTCTTCATCTTCTAATTTTTCATTGATACGTTCAAAGTCACTGTATCTAATAACTGCTTCCCCACGTATAACCATACGCTCTTTATACGGAATAGTCAGTGGCAGATTCACAAAAGTCTTTGCATTACTTGTGATATCCTCTCCAATAGACCCATTCCCCCTCGTCACCGCTTGTACAAGTTTCCCATCTTCATAAGTACACACAATGGTAAGCCCATCTAACTTCCATGAAAGCATGCCTTTTTGAGTAGCTAGGAAGCTTTTTAATTTGTTCACTTCTTTGGTTTTATCTAATGAAAGCATGGCACTTGAGTGGGTTACTTTTTGAAGTTGGCTTGCTATATCATAGCCTACCTTTTGGGTGACACTTCCTGCTAGTATCGTTCCTGTTTCTTCTTCTAACTTTACCAGTTCATCATAAAGCTTATCGTATTCAAGGTTGCTCATCATTTCCTTATTTTCTTGTTCGTACACATAGGCTGCCTTACTAAGTAATGGTACAAGTTCTTTCATTCTTTCTATTTTTTGCTTATTTTCCATACTGTCTCCTTTATCTCAAATCTCGGGATACGAGCTATTATACACTTACCTTAGTATACCATATTGCATAGGTTTTCTATTTACAAAAAGCTTAAAAAGTAGAAACTCTACTTTTTAAGCTTTTAAAAACACCGCTTATATTCTTCTTCTTTTTCTTTCTCTACCTTTATCAAAAAATCTTTCTTGATATAGGTTAATTCATCATATTCTGCATCTGACAATTTTCCTGCTTCATGTAATTCATCTGCTAGTTTAATAAAGCTTTCCGTAAGCTCTACTAATTCTTCTAAGCTTAAATCTTTATCTTGTGTAGCATCCACTTAAATCCCTCCATCGAAACGTGCAAATGTTTTTGATTTTATTTTAGCACTTCCAATAAATCCCATCAAGTGTTTTTTTAAATTTTCTGACTTTTTTACATTTTTTGCAGTTTGGCAAACCTTACACTGAGTTTTTTCGTCATTCCTCGATTAAAATCGATGGTTACAAACACATCGTCTTCAGTGTGATCTACCTTTGTAATCGTGCCTTCACCAAACATTTTATGCTTAATCATATCCCCTGCATAGAAGTCTTCTTCTACCTTTGGTAAATTTTCAATCTTAGTAGGCTGCTTTTGTCCAAATGGCACTGTAGGTCTAGATTGTGTGCTACCGATCCCCTCTCTGCTAAAAGGTGATAATGGGTTCGTCCTTGCAGTATTTAATCGCATCGTTCCTGATGACATCTGTGGGGTAAAACCTGGTTGTGGAGTAGGCGTTGGTCTTCCAAGTGTTGGCTTTTGTTGGATGTTCATGCCACGTCCCACCATGCTTCCCTGCCCATTCTCTAATGCTTTTAAGTTTGTAAGGCGTGCTGGTAATTCTTTTAGGAAGCGGGATTTGATGGTACTTTGGGTTCTACCAAATACTGTACGTTGCCCCGCATAAAGCATGTAGAGTTTTTCTCTTGCTCTTGTGATCCCTACGTAGCATAGGCGACGCTCTTCTTCTACTTTATCATCTCCATCTGTCATACTCATATAACTTGGGAAAAGGCCTTCTTCCACACCCGGAATGAATACGACTGGGAACTCTAGACCTTTGGCACTATGAAGTGTCATAAGCACCACTGAATTACTTTCTTCATCGTAGTTATCTACATCTGCAACAAGAGCAATGTCTTCTAAGAATTTCTCTAAGCTAGGCTCTTCTGTGTTTCTCATAAAGGTAGCTGCTTTTGATACAAGTTCTTCGATGTTGGCGATACGGTCTGCCGCATCTTCCCCTTCTGATTGCTTGATGTAGTTTCTATAATCCGTCTGTTCAATGACAGCTTCAAGTAACGCTTGTACATCTCCACTTTGTGCAATAGCTCTTAGACTTTCTATCATATAAACGAAAGAAAGTACTTTAGTCGCTGCTGCATTGCCCAGTACTCCCATCTCTTTTGTGAGATGACATACTTCATAAAAGTCCAGTTGCTGATTGTATGCATAAGCTGTAATATTATCGATACTTGCGTTACCGATTCCTCTTCTTGGTACATTGATGATACGTTTTAAGGATACATCATCCTTCACGTTCGCAATGGTACGTAGGTAGGCAATTAAATCCTTGATTTCTTTACGCTCGTAGAAACGTGTACCACCTAGCAGTCTATAAGGAATATCATTACGAATCATCTTTTCCTCGAGTACACGAGACTGTGCATTGGTACGATAAAGAATAGCATAATCCTTGTATTCACGTTCGCCCATCTCAATGCCTCTTACGATAAGCTCTGAAATAGCATCTGCTTCTCTGTACTCATTATCTAACTCTAGAACAGTAATCACATCGCCTTCTTCATTATCTGTCCAAAGTTTTTTTGCTTTTCTACCTGCATTATGTGCCACCACTTCATTGGCTGCATCTAGAATCGTCTTTGTTGAACGATAGTTTTGCTCAAGTTTAATAACACGTGCGTTATTAAAGTCTCTTTCAAAGTCTAAGATATTGCGGATATCCGCGCCACGCCAACCATAGATAGACTGGTCATCGTCCCCTACTACACATAGGTTTTGATATTTCTTCGCTAAAAGTTGTACGAGCTGATACTGTACACCATTGGTATCTTGATACTCATCTACCAAAATATAACGGAACTTATCTTGGTAGAAAGCTAATACATCTTTATGGTCTCTGAAAAGCAAACATGTATTAAGTAGTAAATCATCAAAGTCCATAGCATTGTTTTCTTTAAGCTTCTGCTGGTAGTGTGCATAGACTTTTGCAATGGTTTTTCCGCGGTAGTCATCACCCACACTATTAGCGTATTCTTCTGGTGTCATGAGTGTATTCTTCTGTGAACTGATGGTTCCTAGAATTTGAGCTGGTGGAAAGTTCTTTTCATTGATATTTAAGTTTTTGAGAATCTCTTTTATAAGGGCTTTCTGATCTGTCGTATCATAGATGGTGAAATACTTCCCATAGCCTAAGCGTTCCCCATTGCGTCTTAAGATACGCACACACATGGCATGGAATGTACTAATCCACATATCTTTAGCTAGGTTATCGCCTATTAGGTGTCCTACCCTCTCTCTCATCTCAGCCGCTGCCTTGTTTGTAAAGGTAATAGCCAAAATAGACCATGGGGCTACTTTTTGATTTTCAATAAGGTGGGCAATACGATGTGTCAGTACGCGTGTCTTTCCTGAGCCTGCACCTGCTAATACCAGTAGCGGACCATCAGTTTGAATGACCGCTTCTTTTTGCATAGGATTAAGTCCTGTTGTAAAATCCATTTTCCAAACGCTCCTTTATTTGTGATAAAAATAAAACAGCTCGAAAGCTGTTTTATTCTTTAATTCTTTCTAAAATAAGTTTATAGCCATCACTACCATAACTTAGGCAGCGATTGACACGACTAATGGTAGCCGTAGATGCTCCAGTCTTGTGCTGGATATCTGTATACGTTACTTTTTGTTCTAGTAATTTAGCAACCTCTAGGCGCTGTGCCAGAGATTTAATCTCATTAATGGTACATATATCTTCAAAAAAAGCATAACATTCTTCTCTTGTTTCTAGCTTTAACATCGCATCAAACAAGCTGTCGGTCATCTCGTCCTTGATTTTTGGGTTCATACCCCTTCACTCCTCATCCTCTGTTACTATACTTTACCATTTTACAGTATTAAACAAGAGATTTCAATCTGTATAGCCGATTAATTGTAGCACTTTTTGAGGTTGAAGATTCAGTATGAGTGTTTCTGGGAATTGGATTTCTTCTAAGAATGCTAAGGTTTCCTTAAACTCCCCTACTTGGTATGCTATATGTGCATCTGTATTTGCAATGACTGGTACATCCATTTGATTACAGTACTTTAGCATCTCTATAAGATTCTCTCGAACGCCCGGTCTAAAACCGCCTGGTCTTAGAGAAGCATTATTAATTTCTAGGAGTGTCCCTGTCTCTTTCGATGCACGTACAATTGCCTCGTGATCGAAAGGATAACGTGCATCTCCTGGATGTCCTATGATATGCACATGTGGGTTTTCCATTGCACGAATGAACCCTCTCGTACAAGTCTTCTCATCTGCAAATGAGATACATGGTGGATGGAAGCTCGCAATGACCACATCCAGTGGCTTAATCATTTCTTGATTAAAATCAACGCCACCTTCAAAGTCAATGATATTGGCTTCGATACCTTTTAAGATGCGTACACCATAAAGCTCCTTTGGTACGATGCCAAAATTATGAAAATGGTATTCATGTGGGCCTCCTGGCATACCTGGGCTATGATCTGTAATCGCTATAAGTTCTAGACCTTTCTTACTTGCTTCTCTTGCAATTTCATCAATAGTACTGTAAGCATGTCCACTTGCAACTGTGTGGATATGCATATCTGTTAAAAATTTCATCCTCATCACCTAATTCTTTTTATAATGTCAGTATACACTGTTTAGACTATCTTTTTAAGGCCCTTCTACTTGTTCTTTGGCCATCTTTTACTTTATAATTGTATATGATATCTTAATCTTTTCAAAGAGGTAAATCCTATGACACATCATAAATTAGATTTAAAACGCATTCTTTTTATTATGGTCGGTACGTTTCTCCTTGCACTTTCAACCAACGGCGTTCTCATACCCAATCGCCTCCTAAGTGGTGGTATCACTGGGGTTGCTAACTTTCTTTATTTTTTATTTGACTGGAAAGTGAGCCTACTTATTATCATACTCAACATCCCTTTATTTATCATCGCACTTTTTTTCCTAAAGAAACACTTTATTATTTTTAGCCTTTTTGGCATGCTTATGCTTTCTTTTTGGCTTCAATTAACCAGTGGCTTTGTAATCACTACTTCTGAGCCGCTCTCTGTCATCATCTTAGGTGGTGTCTTGACTGGACTTGGCAATGGTATCATCTTCCGTGGTGATGGTTCAACAGGTGGCTCCGATATCATCTGTAAAATTATCTATGACCGCTTTTCCATCAGTATGGCTACTGTTGGCCTTCTCATCAACGGTATCATCATTCTCTTTTCTATCTACTTCTTCGGTATCGACCTGTCACTCCTTACCCTTGCTACAATGTTTATCGGCAGTCGTGTCACCAACTTTGTGGTAGATGGTCTCAACTACAAGCGTACTTTATTTATCGTTACAGACTTAGAGCACTACACTCCAATCGCTCAGCACATTATGCATGACATTCATCGCGGTGTCACCATCATCCCTGCTGAAGGGGCTTACACACAAAGTTCCAAGTACATCCTCTATACCACCATCAGTATGCGTGAAGTGGCCAAAGCACGTCACATCGTTTCTCTCTATGACAAACATGCTTTTGTAACGGTATCTCCTACTTCCCAAGTCTTTGGGCAAGGGCGAGGCTTTATACATTCGGATTCTGTCTAACTCCAAAAAGACATGCCATATTCCATGTCTTTACTTATTACACAGTAAAAACGTCCTTTATGGAAGAAATGTTGGAGTGTATACGACCTTTTCTGGAATAAAGGAACTTTTTTACGTAGGTTATGCCACAAAACACAAGGGACCATTGCACGATTACAATGGTCCCTTGTGTTTTGTTTTATCTTACAACTGGTGGAAATCCTACTTTTTTCTGTACCTTGCGTAATGTCTTTGTCGCAAGGTAGTTTGCTGTCTCTGCATTGGCTTTGATGATTCCATCAATATACGCCTTATCTTGGCTAAGCTCTTTGAAACGTTGTTGAAGTGGACGTAGTTCCTCTACTACCGCTTCCCCTACACGTATCTTAAAGTCTCCATAGCCCTTACCTTCAAACTCATTTGTGATGGCATCCATGGTTTCTCCAGTAATGGCGCTGTAGATTGTCATTAAGTTACTGATACCAGGCTTACTTTCTTCATCAAAACGTACGAGTGCATCTGAATCTGTCACTGCACGCTTAAACTTACGCATGATCGTATCTGGATCGTCAATAAGTGAAATGCTTGCGTTCATATCTTCATCTGACTTTGACATCTTCTTCGTTGGCTCTTGTAAGCTCATAATCTTTGCACCTGTCTTTGCAATATATGGCTCTGGAATCGTAAAGGTATCACTATAAATACCATTGAACCTTGCAGCAATGTCACGAGCAAGCTCTAAATGCTGCTTTTGGTCAGCCCCTACTGGTACTAAGTCTGCTTGGAAAAGTAAGATATCTGCTGCCATAAGTGCTGGGTAAGTAAATAACCCTGCATTAATATTTTCCCCATGCTTTTGAGATTTTTCTTTAAATTGAGTCATACGACTTAGCTCACCCATATAAGTATAGCAATTAAGAATCCATGCTAGTTCTGCATGTCCTGATACGTGTGATTGGTAGTAGATTGTGTTTTTCTCTGGATCTAAACCTGCCGCAATATATTGCATAAGTAAATTACGTGCATTTTTTCTGAGTGTTGCTGGGTCTTGTCTTACTGTAATCGCATGCATATCTACTATACAATAAAGACAGTTATACTCATCTTGAAGTTGTGTCCAGTTTTTTAATGCCCCTAAATAATTCCCTAAAGTAATCGTTCCCGATGGCTGCATCCCACTAAAAATGGTCTTTTTCTCGTTATTCATCTCGCACCTCTTTATTTTCTATCATTTGTCATCTAATGCTCTTACTTTCATGTTATCAAAGCATCGCTTGAAAATCAAGGGAAAGTATGCTTTATACGCCCCTCACTTTACAATCCTTCTGCTATTTAGTATAGTGATAATAACTTAATGACTTATATAAAAAAGATGAGGAGTTTGATGATGAAGAAAATTGCTAGTTTTACTGTTAACCACCTTGATTTATTACCAGGCATTTATATCTCACGTGTTGATAGCCTTGGTGAGCACTCACTTACAACTTACGACTTACGTATGAAAGCGCCTAATAAAGAACCTGTATTAGGTACTGCTGAGATCCACACTTTAGAGCATCTTGGCGCTACTTTTTTACGCAATCATCCAACCTTTGCCGATGACATTATTTATTTTGGGCCAATGGGATGCCGTACAGGCTTTTATCTCATCCTAAAAGGGAATCTTTCTTCTAGTGATGTGGCACCACTCATCACAGAAATGTTTACCTTTATGTCTGACTTTAATACTGAAGTACCTGGTGCGTCTGCTAGAGACTGTGGCAATTACTTAGATATGAACTTGCCTATGGCTTGCTTCGAAGCTAAACGCTACTTATCTGAGACATTAACGAAGCTCACACCTGAACGCCTTCAGTATCCAAATTAATACCAATAAAAAGAAAGTGCTAAGCCTCGGCTTAGCACTTTCTTTTACTCACAGCGTTCCTTGTCGTGATCACACCTTCTATCTATGGCTTCATAAAGCGCCAAGTATTCCCCTGCCCCCATATTTTTTAATGCTTCCGTATAACTCTTCCATTCTTTTTCTATATTTCGTGTGCCAGGCAGCCAGCGTATCTTCATTTCTCTAATATACTTATCAATCTGTGCATAGAGTTCCACAATGCGATCCATCTCTTCTGGGGTGGCTTTATCCAAGCATAAGGTTTGCTGATGAAAATAAGGGGTATAGAGCTTATAAAGCTTTTCAAACCATCGCTGTGCTGGATTGTCCCCTTCTTCCTCATAAATTTCTTTAGGTATATACCCTGGGCCATAAAGTCCTGGGGCTGTTTTCAACCGTTCCATCCAGCTCCTTTTCATTACCTCTTCAACGCCTTCCCCTTCTTGATTGTGTTCTCCCCATTGATACATAAATGCTTGATTAGGATCAAAGAACTGATCAATCCATTGGATGATCTTTTCTGGCTGGTCACTCGTACTTGTAATCATAAATTGATTCTTCTCGATGCATCGTTCCCCTTTATTTCCCCACATACGATGTCCTTGTGATCCTTCTAATGGTAAAAGTGGTGTATAGACCTCTGCCCGCTCCTCTCCTACCATATCTTGAGCAGTGTAGCTAATAAACGCACCTAATGTCACTTCTTCTTGCCTGCCTTTTAAGAAATATCTGTTATTATCATGTGTAAATATCTCTGGGTCCAGTAGCCCTTCTTGATATAATCTACTTAAATAGCTCACCCCTTCTTTATAGCCTTCTTGGGTTGGTACAAATATATACTCACCATCTTTTTTCATAATGTATTCTTTGGATTCTAGCACACCAAAAGCACCTAAAAAGTCGCCTGCTGCTGTGCTATTCTTTCCACCTATAAAACTAAACGGCACTTCATCATCTCTCTTGTTTTTATTCGGATCTTGTGTTTTAAAAGCTTTTAATACCTCATAGAAGTCTTCTGTGGTAGTAGGCATCTCAAGCCCTAGATACTCTAACCATTCTGCATTAATGAATAGATACTGATTGACGTTGTACGGACGCATTTCATAGTATTTAGGTAGCGTATAAATATTGCCATCCCCATGGGTTATACTTTCTTTAAAGAAAGGGTCTTGATCTATTAGCTTTTGAATGTTTGGTGCATGCTCTGCAATCAATTTATTAAGAGGTATAATCATACCTGATTTTTGCAATTTATAGATTTCTTTTCCGTCAAAAGTGCCCCCCATGATAAATTCTATCTCTTGTTCTTCATCTGCTATGTAATTCATAATATCCTGACTCTGTGTAGCTGGCATTTGTTCAAAAACAATCTTTCTATCTATCCCCTGAGCACTTTTCTGAATAAGTGACATGGTATTTAAGTCTCCTCCCACTAGGTCTGTCAATACATACCCTTTAATACTTCGGGGACTTATTGCACTTCGAGATAATACTTCAACTGGATAAACAGCACTTACCATCTTATTGACTAATAATACTGTACATCCAAAAAGAATGAATAGTAATACATCTAAATATTTATATTTATTAGATTGCTTAGCTCCTTTTCTCATACATTATCCTCTTTTTACTTTTTTCTATGTTTTTCCCTTTATTATACCACTCTATTTAGTATTTTCAATTAATTTAAATTTCATTATTTTTATTTATTTTGTTGTAATATTTTTCATTTTACATTAAAATACATATAGCAAAAAAGGGGGAATTTTAGTGGAATCTGCATCGACAAAAAAAATGTTTTTACGTTATATAAGCTCTTGTTTATTGGTTTTTGGTATCCCGCTAGCCATTATTATCCTTGTTTTTTATTCCTTTGGCTATAGCCTTTTTTCAAAAGAATTACTTAGACAAAACAGTTCTAATTTTCAATTAGTCCTTCAAAATGTCTCTGCTACTTTAGATGGATGCTTACAACTTAACAAGCAACTTATTTATAAAGATAATTTTTTAAGTTTTTCATTGGAAGAGTCACCTGCTGAAGGCGTCCGCCTCATTAAGACGCTTCAAAATTATACAGCACTTAACCCCGTGCTTTCAGGTGTAACGGTACACTATTTTGATGATGATTACTTCTATACCAATGAAAGTAGCCTTTCTAAAGAATTACTTTTATCTAAACTACAATCCAGAAATTTTTCTGAAGAAAAACTTGATACCTTACTTTATTCGGTATCATCACCTAGAGTACTTCTCCCCTCAGATAATACACTGACCGATCACCTTACTTTTATAGTCCCTATCAATTATCATTCTGAGCAAATAGGTGTCATGTTTTTCCTAATTAATATAGATACCTTAGTAAAACCTTTTACTAATTATGAATTTGGTGAACTGCATCTTCTTAATAAAAGGTCACTCTTAAACGGGCTCCAGCAACTTGACTTATCCTTCGCTCCCTCACTTTCCACATCTTACTTATACGATTTATTAGATACTTTAGATACTAAGGACCCTTTTATAGAATTCGCAACTGAAGACCATGTCTTCTACGCCTATTTATCACCCGTATGCGATAACTTGATTTTTTTAAGTTCTACTAATTATGATAGTATTTATGGCCCTATACAAACCCTTAACAGCTCCATGGTTTTGCTTATTATCATTACATTGATTGTTGCTCTCTTAGCAAGCATTTACCTCATCGAACAAAATAAAACGCCTTTAGATGGTCTTTCTAATGCACTCTCTCATTTATCAGCTAATCACTCGCAGCTAGAAAGCCAATTCAACAAAACGATTCCTATGCAGCAGCACTTTTTACTGACACAACTTGTAAGTGGGCGCATTACTCACTTTAATGATTTCCTTAATAAATGCAAGGAGCTAGATATTGTTTTTGATTCAGACTATTATACGATTCTTATTGTTCACTCTAACTCCAGTAGTTTCACCTTAGAACCAGCACTCATCGCTTCTATAGAGACACTACAAACTGCCTCCATCCAATGTGCTTATTCGATTCAGCACTTGTACCCCGATATCGATGTCTTCTTACTCGGTAGCGATACGCCACTTTCTCTACCTAAGCTTGAGCTACCTTATATGACACTTTATTTTGGTCCTTCTTTTGGTGCACTCTCAAGTATTGCTAAGTCCTATATCGAGGCACGTACCTTTGCAGATATGGAGATTCTGGAAAACAAAAAAATGAATGCTCTGACCGAAATCATGATTAGTTATAAAACTTATGCCACACAACTTCAAGAAGCTCTGGATAATAAGGAATTCCAAGGCATTCCTAGACTTTTATTGCTGGCTATTCAAACAATGGAGACCCAAAATGTCAACTTCGTTCTTCGTAAATCCATCTGTGTCGAAATCATGATGTATTTCAATAAATATTTTGAGAAGCATCACTTATTGGACTATGATTTACCCAATATTTTTGTACTTTATAAAATCGACACTTATGCAGAACTTAAGGAAATCTTCATCGAAGTTACCTCTGAAATGTTAGACATCATTACGAAGCATTTCTCTCAGACACCAGCTACACTATCTATTCCTCTTATTAAGGAATACATCCATCTTCATCTGCACGATTCTACCTTATCAAGTACACAAATCGCACACTATTTTTATACTTCTCCACATTATGTTGATCGTTTCTTTATAGAAAATACCGACACCAGTGTTGATGACTATATTCAGGATGTGCGTATCGAAAAAGCTTGTAATCTACTTATCACTACACCTTATACCTTAAAAATTATTTGTGAACAGATAGGGTATACCCATATCTCTAGCTTGATTTCTTCCTTTAAACTCAAGTTCCAGCTGACACCAGGTCAATTTAGAGCACTTTATCAAACAGAAGAAGCTGTATCCTCTAACCAATAGAGGATACAGCTTCTTCTAATTTTTTCATACCTTCATCAATTTGTATTTTTTCTATAATAAGCGGTGGTAAAAAACGAATGACTTTTTCACCAGAGCCCACTACAATAAGCCCTTTCTCTATACACTGCTCCATCGCACTTCTTGCTGGCACTTTGAGTTCTATTGCCTGCATAAGGCCTGCTCCCCTTACTTCTTCAATCACAGGATACTTAGCCTTTAAGACTTCCAAGCATTCTCTTAAGTAAGCACCCATTTCCTTCACTTTTTTTAAAAGGTCGTCTTGAAGTAACGTCTCCAGTACAACCTTCGCCGCCGTGGTAGCCAAAGGATTGCCCCCAAACGTTGCTGCATGGTCTCCCTTTTCAAATACATTTGCTTTTTCATTACATAACATAGCACCAATAGGCATACCGCCTCCTAGCCCTTTGGCTGAAGTCACAATGTCTGGTTGGATGCCATATTGCATATAAGCAAAGAGACTTCCGCATCTTCCTATACCAGTTTGGACTTCATCTACAATGAGTAGCACATTCTTCGCTTCACAAAGTTTTTGGAGCTTTCTTGCATAGGCTTCTTCTATCGGCTTAATGCCTCCCTCACCTTGAATGACTTCAATCATTACTGCACATACATCATCTGTCATCGCTTCTTCTAGTGCTTCGCAGTCATTAAAAGGTACATGCATAAACCCTTCTAGCATAGGTGTGAACGCTTTTTGGTACTTTTGCTGCCCTGTAGCACTTAAAGACCCATAAGTTCTTCCATGGAAAGAGTTTGCCATAGTAATGACTTTGTGCTTCATTGGACTTTGTTGTTTTCCCCATTTTCTAGCTAACTTCAAGGCTGCTTCATTGGCTTCTGTACCACTATTACAGAAGAATACTTTCTTCATATCTGTGTGTTCGACAAGAAGCTTTGCCGCCTCTACTTGAGGCTTTGTATAGTAAAGGTTGGATACATGCATCAATGTATCAATCTGAGTTTTTAAGGCTTCTGTCATCTTCGGAAAACCATACCCTAAGGCATTGGTGGCGATACCTGCACAAAAGTCCAAGTATTTCTTTCCCTCTTCATCAAAAAGGTAACATCCTTCACCTCGATGGATGGCTAGTGGGAATCTCCCGTAAGTATCCATGATGTACTGATTACTGGCTTCAACATAATTTTGCATCTTGCACCTCCTCTTTATAAAGCATGGTTCCGATCCCACTGTGTGTATAGATTTCTAAGATGAGTGCATGCTGTACACGCCCATCTAATATATGGACCATCTTTACCCCTTGGTCAATGGCTTCTATACAGCATTCTACCTTTGGAATCATCCCTCCTGCTATGGTACCATCCTCTATGTACCTTAACGCTTCAGCTTTGCTTAAGTATGAAATCAAAGAGCTTGAATCGTCTTTATCCTTCAGTACACCTTCCACATCTGTCAAGAAGACAAGCTTTTGTGCTTTCAAGGCCGCAGCAATCGCTACTGCTGCATAATCTGCATTGATATTATACGTATTACCTTCTTTATCTGTCCCAATAGGTGAGATGATTGGTATAAAGCTATTATCTATAAGAGTATTAATAATTTCTGTATTAACCTCTACAATCTCTCCTACATAACCTAAGTCTTTACCATTTTTATTCATTTTCTTTGCTTGGAGTAAGCCCCCATCTTTACCTGTAATCCCTACAGCCTTCCCACCTTCTGTATGAATCATACTCACAATGTTTTTATTGACCTTACCTGCTAATACCATTTCAACTACTTCTACTGTTTCTTTGGTGGTAACACGTAGGCCGTCTATAAAACTAGACTCTATACCTACTTTTTGAAGCATGCTATTAATTTCTGGGCCCCCACCATGTACAATGATTGGTCTTAAGCCTACCAGCTTCATCAGTACAATGTCCTGTACAATAGTACTATTTATCTGTGGGTCAAGCATAGCACTCCCGCCATACTTAACTACCACGATATTATTATGAAATGCTTGAATATAAGGCAGTGCCTCTATAAGCACTTTGGCTTTTTCTATTACTAAATTAGTCATCGTTTCTCCCCCTTAACTTCTGTACTCCCCATTAATTTTCACGTAATCATAACTTAAATCACAGCCCCATGCAGTAACTACTTCATCACCTTCACCCATATCTACTAAGATACGAATCTCTGATTCTTTAAGAATGGTCTTGGCTTTTTGTTCACTAAACTTGACTGGAAGTCCTTCTTTAAACATGGTGATATGCCCCATATCACTTTCTAATACAAGCACTACTTTTTTAGGATCAAAACTTACACCAGCATAACCCATCGCTGCTAATATACGTCCCCAGTTTGCATCTTCCCCAAAGAATGCAGTCTTCACAAGACTAGATGTTAAGATGCTTTTCGCAAGCGCCTTACCTTTTTCGAAGCTTTCTACATTTTTCATCTCTACTTCTAAAAGTTTTGTCGCCCCTTCACCATCTCTTACGATTGAAATAGCCACATACTTTAATACTTCATATAAGCTTTGGCAGAAGATATCGAATGCCTCACCTTCTTCTACGATTTCTTCGTTTTGTGCTGCTCCATTCGCCATGACAATGACACTATCATTGGTACTGGTATCCCCATCAACAGTAATCATATTAAAAGTGGTATTCACACACTTGCTAAGCGCTTTTTGAAGCATTGGTTGAGCTATGCATACATCCGTCGTTACAAAAGCAAGCATAGTCGCCATATTGGGGTGAATCATCCCTGACCCTTTTCCCATAGCACCTATATGAAATGTATGATTCCCTAAGTCATCTTCTATTGCAATTTCTTTCATAAAGGTATCTGTGGTTAAAATAGCTGTAGCTGCATTTTGTGCGGCTTCTTTTGTATCGTCTAGTTGGCTACATACGAACCCTATCCCTTGCTCAATCTTATCCATTGGTAATGGTACCCCTATAACCCCCGTTGAACACACAAGGACTTCTTCTTTAGTAAGTCCTAGTGATTCACTGACAAGCTGTGCCATCTTCTCTGTATCTTGCTCACCAATCTCTCCCGTCACGGCATTGGCATTACCACTATTGATGACTACCGCTTTCACCGCTCCTCCTTGCTTCAGTATTTTTTCATCCCAAAGTACAGGTGCTGCTTTTACAATATTTTGAGTGAAAGCCCCTGCATAAACACAAGGTACTTCACTGTAAATAACTGCCATATCTTTCTTTTGTTTTTTGATGCCTATATATTCGCCTGCTGCTTTAAATCCCTTCGCAACTAAAATCCCTTTTTGAGTAAGTTTCATACTACCACCCTTTCTAAGCTGGAAAAATAGGTAACATATCGATTCCTAAATCTTCTTGCCACCCCATCATAATATTCATATTTTGTACAGCCTGAGCTGCTGCACCTTTCATCATGTTATCAATGCTGCTTACTACGACCAAACGGTTTGTACGTGAGTCCACAGTAAAACTAATGTCACAGTAGTTAGACCCTTTTACCCATCTTGTTTCTGCAATCATTTGATCACCTAACACACGAATGAACTTCTCCTCTTTATAATACTTGTCATAAACAGCTTGAATTTTTGTCGCATCCACGCCTTCACTTAAGTTACCGTATATGGTAGTCAAGATGCCTCTATTCATAGGTACTAAATGTGGTGTGAAAGTTAATGTGACATCTTTTCCTGCCAATGCCTTTAAGTGCTCTTCTATCTCTGGTGTATGGCGATGACTTCCGATACCATAAGCTTTAATACTTTCGTTACATTCTGTATAGTGGGTCCCTAAGTTAAGACCTCTTCCTGCACCTGTCACCCCAGACTTTGCATCAATAATAATACTTGAAGTATCAATGATTCCTTCTTTTACAAGTGGTAGTAAACTTAGTAGTGAACATGTTACATAGCACCCTGGATTGGCAATCAAGTCTGCTTCTGCAATGAAGCTTCTATTCCATTCACTAAGTCCATACACTGCTGTCTCTAGCAGTTCTTTACCATGATGTTCTACTTTATACCATTCATCATACGCACTAGCACTTATTCTAAAGTCTGCCCCTAAATCAATGACTTTTGTTTTCTTTAAAAGTTCTTTGGTAATCACCTTACTGGCAATCCCATGTGGTAAAGCTATAAATAAAATATCTGCATCGATTTGTTCCATATCATCATCTATACATTGTGCATCAATCGCTCCATTAAACTGTGGATAAACGCTACTATATGGCTTTTGACTATAGCTATGTGAGGAAAGCTGAGTAAGTTCCACTTCTGGATGCCTATACAAAAGCCTTACTAATTCTTCCCCTACATATCCTGTTGATCCGAGTATACTTACTTTCTTCATCCAATCCCCTTCTTCCTAAACTTTCAAATTGTTTATATTTTTTAATTATTTATAATTATACACATTTGTAATATTTTATGCAAGTGCTTTTTATTTTTTTACACTTTTATTGTTTTTTATTAATTTTTTTAGCATAAAAAAACATCGTCCCTTTTATTTCAGGATACGATGTCTTATGGTTTACTTGTTAAAGTGATTAAAGTAATCTCAGGAATATTCATTAAGCGGTAAGGTACTCTTGTATTACCCAACCCTGTATTGACGTATAATTGTAATCTTTCATTAATTTTATAGATGCCGTGGGTATACTTATGGCCTAAAGGTGGGGTAATGGGTGGGTCACAGAAGGGTAGCCTGACTTGGCCCCCATGGGTGTGCCCTGAGAGTTGAAGGTCTACTGGATACACTGCTACTAGTTCTACCACATCTGGCTCGTGAAGGAGTAGTACATTGAAGGCATCACTTCTTATGCCACTCAAGGTATTTTCTAATTCGGGAAAGCCTAGTAGCCAATCATCAAGGCCTATAAATTGAATGACTTCATCTCCGATCTTCAGTGGATAAACTTCATTCTTTAGTATGTTGAACCCTGCTTTTTCCATAATTTTAGGATAGGTTTTATGGGCGCCTCCTCCTTGGTCATGATTACCATAGACAGCGAACTTGCCGTCTTTCGCTTGTATAGCGCCTAATAGGCTACTTATCTGTGTCCAATCCCCCCCATAGCTTTTCATGTGGTCAATCAAATCTCCTGTAAAGACCACGACATCTGCTTCTAGACTATTGATTCTTTTTACTGCCTTCTTCAAGTCTTCTATTGTATAAAAATCTCCAAGCTGTGTATCTGTAAATTGAACAATCTTATAGCCATCTAAATCTTCTTTTATGGAAGGCGACACAATGGTTATATGCTTTGTATAAAGAAGTTTGGGTTCGATACATTTACTATAGAAGAAACACCCTGCTCCCAATATCAGTATACTTAAAGTTCTCCCTAACCACTTGCCCCTTCTCCCAGTGTGTGATTGATACGCCATGATTCCTTGCCTCCTAGATAGCTTGTTTTCTTTTATTGTATGCCTCTTTTGTAGAAATAGACGCATTTCTCTATGGTAATTGGGCTAATTCACTTTTAGCATAATACGTATAAAGCTCATCGATCTCTTGCTCAGTAAAATTCTCTTCGATGAGTTTTTGTAAGATAGCCGTCTCTTCTACTGTGATGCCGTCTGCTACAATTCCCCATACATAACCAATATCTACATTTTTTATCTTAGAGATAAGCATATTGATGAGTCGCATTTTTTCTTGCATAGACATACTAGCAAAATACTGTGCCACTACTGTCGTCACATCAATCTGCCCATCCTTCACAATGCCATGAGCTTCCTTTAATACTGCATCATCTAAGTTTAATTCATAGCGGTCATAGACAGATATATCTACAGGCTCTTCCAGCTGTGGTACTTCTATAGGCTCTACTTGTACTACCTCTTTGGCTACACTATTTTCGTCTGATGGCTGCACGACCTCCTCTGTAGAAGGCTTCACCTCTTCCAGTGAAACCGCTACACTTTCTGTATCCGTTGTAACTGGAACATCCTGTACTTCTACTTCCTGTGAAGCTTCTCCTCCAACATTGCTTTTTGATTGCTGCTGTACTACCGGTAGTTCCTCTGGTTGCTGATAAATCTCATAAGCTGGAGGCTCTACTCTCTCTATGACCTCTATGGGTTTTGAACCTGTATACTCTCCCTCTGGAACGCTAGAGGTACTGGCTACTTCTTTACTTTTCTCTTCATTCCCCGATACCACCCATGCATACATGCCAAAAAAGCTCATCAACACCACAAATGAGCCTACTACTATGGTTTTTAATAAAGATAACAAACAGCCATTAGAGCGTCTTCTTCTTTTCACGCTAAGTACTCCTTTCAGTGTATGCCTTAACATGTATAAAGTCATTGCCCTAATGGCTGTTAATTATTCATCTTCTTTTAGATAAGTTTATGAAATGATTGTTTCTAGTACTTGACCATCTGCATCTGGCATTTCAAACCCTAGAAGTCTTGCACAAGTCGGTGCAATATCGATATTTCTTCCATACGCAAGTTCTTTTCCTTCTGGAATACCAGGACCACTTATAACAAGTGCTGGCTGAGATCCTTTAGTCGGGATATGGCCATGTGTCCCTACACTTGTACGATAATCTTCATTATTAAAGGCTTTTTCAAATGGATCATCTAAACGATAATTAAATGAAGAACCTTCTTTTGCTTCAATGACGAAATCAAAGTCACCATCTAAATGATAGCTTTCTTTCACTTCTTCTGTTGTGAAGAGTTGCTCGATACCGAAGCGGTCTTTGTTTGCTTCTAGGTAAGCCTTTACTTCTTCTAAAAGTGCTGGATTGTGGTCTTTTACATAGATTTGACCTGAAGCTGCTGCTGAGTGGCAAAATACTGTCCAATCTACTACATTTCCTTCTTCATTAAGGGTAATCCAACCTTTTTCAATAAAAGCTTTATTTACGTTGATGCTCTTTTGGATATTAACTTGCCCATGGTCTGAACAGATAACAAAAGTCGTCTCATCATAGATGCCCTTTGCCTTAAGTGCCTCTACCACATAGCCAAACATTTCATCGATGTACTTGATAGCGTCTTTAATCTTTTCGCTATACACGCCATAGACATGACGGTAGTGGTCGATAAGTGTCATATGCATAAAGATAACATCTGGATTGTATTTTTCAATAAGATGCTTGCTTGCAAGTCCTGAGAATTTATCTGAGTCATAGTACTTGTCCATCTGCCAAGCTTCATGACACACTTCCCACATCTCTTCCATAAGACCTGGTGTTGAATTCTCTATCATTGACTTTTTCTTATCGTCTTTAACTTGGTGAATGCCTGCACGTTGTAAGTTATAAGTGACATCTGCACCTACCATTGTAGGCCAACTATTAATCGCTACTTTATAACCATGCTTTTCACATTCCTCTGGTAAAATAGCAGCCTTTATACTTTCTCTTGTCTCATACCAATCACCTAGTTTAACACATGGATTGAAAATTTCATTATTCACAACGCCATGTCTATCAGGATATGTACCCGAAATCATCGATGCATGTGCTGTATACGTAAGTGAAGGATATACTGTCTCCGACTTTAATACTTTCGAGCCTTTTTGGATGATCGGTCCTAAGAAAGGAAGGGTCTCCATATAAGCTAAATCTTCAGATATCATTGCATCCATTGATATAATTATCATTTTTTTCATGTCGTATGCCTCCTACTGTCTCTGACTATATCTTGAATTCTTACCTCTATCATAGCTTGAATGTGCATTCAATACTAGTCTAATTTTATTTTTTTAAATAATCTTACAAACTCTGCACATTCTTCTTTCGTTAAATGGCCTATGAGTTTCTCTTCCCACTTCAAAGCTATTGCTAAAATCTCTTCTTTCTTAGCAATAGCTTTTTCGGTGAGATAAATATAATACTTACGTTTATCTTTTTCATTGAGCTGACGTGTCACATACCCCTCTTCTTCTAATTTCATGATTGCTCGTGTGGTTGTGGCTTTATCTACCCCTAGTTTTTCCGTCAACACATCATGGCAAACGCCATCTTCCCTATACAAACTCATTAAAAACTGATATTGTCCTGTACCTATATGATACCCTTTATATTCTTTTGATAAAAAAGTTGTTCCCAATCTATAAAAATGCCCGATATATGATCCTATTGTTTCTTTCTCTTGTGATCCGTCCACCTTGTGCCTCCACTTTTTTTATAGATTATACCATTTTATAAAAAGCGTATCAATCAGCGCGCCTCAAAACTATGACAACTTGTTTCTATATAAAGATGGGTTGGCTCTTGCCCTGCCACTTGAATAGCATTCAAAGTACAATAATTATCTTGATAATGTCTGCAATCACCTACTTTGCACTTCACATAACTCACTGGTTCTTTACGAGTTGTATACTCTGCTAAGTTAGCATACGCTTCTTTATTTAAGTAAGATCCACAACAAGTTTCTTGACTTTCATGTATGCCTTGTCCACTAATAAGTATCTCACCCGCAAAGCACTGATTATTGGTATTATAGGAACAATTTGCTACGCTACAACTTACTTGTGTCATCATGTTGTCTCCTTTTTTAAGCAAAATCTTATTTATTAGTCAGTATGTGTGAATCTGGTAAATTTATTCATCTACTTTATTTTTACATAAAATGTGCCTAGCAAAAAATTAGTGATTTTTTATAGTTATCATTTTTATATAGTTTTTTTTATAGTTACTTTGACATATAACTTTTATCTCATTATTCAATTTATATATCTTTTATATATGTTTAATATTTTACTTTTGTATATTATTTTTTATTTTTTATCCATGTTTAGTATTTATAAACAATAAACTTATTGAAACAAAACCTATTTTTTTCTATAATTAATTTACGTTATGAAATTTTTCACAGAAAGGATGTTGGATAAAAAGATGTCAACACCACCAAAACTGAAGTTACATGGCTTTAATAATTTAACAAAAACTTTAAGCTTTAATATGTATGATATTTGCTATACAAAAACTGAAGCTGATCGTAATGCCTATATTGAGTACATTGATGAACAATATAGTGCAGAGCGCTTAACAACGATTTTATCAACGGTTACAGAGATTATCGGTGCGAATATTTTAAATATTGCTAAGCAAAATTATGAGCCTCAAGGTGCCAGTGTGACGCTCCTTATTGCCGAAGGTACAGGCGAGGGTCCTAAGCGTAGTTTAGAAGTACAACCAGCATCTCCAGGCCCACTTCCTCAGGTTGTCCTAGGACATCTTGATAAAAGCCACATCACTGTACATACTTATCCTGAATATCACCCTTATGAAGGTATCAGTACTTTCCGTGCTGATATTGATGTAGCAACTTGTGGTGAAATTTCTCCACTTAAGGCACTTAACTATCTCATCCACTCTTTCGATGCTGATATTATGACACTTGATTATCGTGTGCGTGGTTTTACTAGAGATTTTACTGGACGCAAGCTTTTTGTGGATCATGAGATTAACTCTATCCAAAACTACATCCCTGACCATGTGAAGCATCGCTATAATATGATTGATGTGAATGTTTATCCAGAAAATATTTTCCATACCAAATGTAAGCTTAAAGCTTTTGATTTAGATAATTATCTTTTTGGCTATACCAAAGACGAGCTTCATCCTGGCACACGTAATGAAATCGCAAAAAAAGTTAAACGTGAGATGGATGAGATTTTTTATGGCACAAATGTAGCTAGCGCTATGTTTCCCTTAGATGATTTAGATAACTGTAATGAATAAAGGAGATTTACCTTCATGTTAAATACTTATACCTCTTCAACCTTTATTGGCTGTGATGCCAGTTTTAATGATGCATCTATCGTTATGGTCGGTGCACCTTTTGATGGGACGACCTCTTATCGCCCTGGCACACGTTTTGCACCACCTCAGATACGCGTGGATTCTTATGGACTTGAGACCTACTCACCTTATCTGGACTTAGACTTAGAAGATTTTTCTATCTGTGATGCTGGGGATATCGAGATGCCTTTTGGTAATACACCAAAAGCACTTGCATGCATCGCATCTACCATTACTTCTATTGTCGATGCTGATAAAAAGCCATTCCTCATAGGTGGCGAACACTTAGTCACTTTACCAGTGGTCCAAGTATTAGCAAAGAAATATCCTGATTTACATATCATTCACTTCGATGCCCATACTGACCTTCGTGATACTTACCTAGATGAGTCCTTATCTCATGCGACTGTGATTCGTCGTGCTTGGGACATACTCGGTGATGGCCGCATCTTCCAGTTCGGCATCCGCTCTGGTATGAAAGAAGAATTCGAGTGGGCGAAGACACATACTCACCTCAATCCATTTGATGCCTCTACTTTAAAGTCCATCTTACCAAAACTTAGCGGGAAGCCTGTGTATCTAACCATCGACTTAGACGTATTGGACCCTTCTCTTTTTGCAGGTACAGGCACGCCTGAACCAGGTGGTTTAATGATGAAGGAATTCCTAGATGCCTTAATGGCACTAAAAGGTCTTAACCTTGTAGGGGCTGATGTAGTAGAACTTTCTCCCCACTATGATCCAAGTGGTGTATCTACTGCTGTTGCTTGTAAAGTGATTCGTGAAGTAGCCCTCCTCCTTGGTACTAACTAAAAAAATCTCGCCTTTTTCTTAGAAGGCGAGATTTTTTTAACTATTTTTTTTGTAGCAGCCTAGCATACGGAACTCTTGGGTACTGGCTGCAATTTGCTGTAACGTCTGCTGGATTTTTTCATCTTCCACATTTCCTTCTATATCAATATAGAAAAAGTAACTAAACGAGCCATCCCCTACTGGTCTAGACTCAATTTTAATCAAGTTGATGCCTGCTTCAGAAAATAACCGTAATTGCTGATACAAGGTCCCTGCTTCATTTGCCACTGTAAACATCAGCGTCATCTTATCACAAAGGGCATTGCTTTCTTTTTTGGTTCCTATAATAGCAAAGCGTGTATAATTTTCCTTGCTATTATTGATTGCTTCTGCAAGTACATGAAGTCCGTAAAGCTTCGCTGCTCTTTTGCTGCCAATGGCTGCTTTTGTGGTATCTTTGCTATCACTGACGTACTTAGCACTGATGGCCGTATTATAGTAAGGTATTTGCTTCACCCCTGGCATAAGCTTGAGATAATCACTACTTTGCTCGAATCCCTGCTCATGGGAGTAAATTTCTTTTATTTCTTTTAGATTTGTCTGTTCATGCCCTATAAGATGCTGCTGAATTTTTATTTTTGTTTCACCTACAATATAAAAACCATATTTTTTTAATAAATCATAAACAGGTGTGATGGACCCTGTAGTGGAATTTTCAATAGGTAAAATACCATAATCAATTTCTTTATACTTAAGTGCTTCAAACACATCATGAAATGCTTGATAATGGTTAGTGCTATACTCTTCACCAAAGTATGCGATGAGTGCTTCTTCACTGAAAGAACCCGGCACACCTTGGAAACCTACTTTAATATGTGTGCCTTTACTAAGAGGTACTTCTCTTAAGCCTATCTGTGTACATTGATACGCTTTACTAATGTCCATCAATGCTTGTAGCATCTCTTCCGCATAACTTTCAAAGCCTTTATTTCCTATGCGACCTACATTCTTTTTGATCACTTCTTCTTCACGTTGTCTCTGGAAGATTGGTAAGCCATGCTCTTCCTTATAGCGTGCCACATCACCTACTACTTCCATACGTTCTTCAAAGAGACGCATTAATTGGTCATCTATATGATCGATGCGTACTCTAGCATCTTGTAATTTGTTGTCCATTTAGTCTCCCCCTCTTATAGCATATCTAGCACTGCGATAGCAGCAATAGCTTCAATGACCACTACCGCTCTTTGAACGATACAAGGGTCATGTCTACCTTCTACTTTTAGCGTTGCATTTTCTAGTGTTTTCATATTGATAGTGTGCTGCTCTTGGCTAATAGATGGCGTCGGTTTGATGGCTACACTAAAGAGAATAGGCATTCCATTTGTAATACCGCCTAGTATCCCGCCGTTATGGTTCGTAAGTGTGCGTACTTCTCCATCTTGTATGGTATAAGGATCATTGGCTTCACTTCCTTTGACATTTGCAAAGTCAAATCCTTGACCAAACTCTATCCCCTTCACTGCTGGCACTGAAAAAGCTAAATGTGCAATACGACTTTCTACTGAGTCAAAGAAAGGATCACCTTTTCCTGCTTCCACACCGATAATGCCACATTCAATGATACCACCTACCGAATCACATGCCATACGTGCTTCATTGATGGCATCCTTCATAGGTGTGATACATGCTTCATTTAATACTGGTAATTCACGTTCTAATAAAGTTTCGAAGCATTTAGCATCCAGTTTTAAAGCATCGAAGCTTTCATCCTTTACTTGATGGACTTGCTTAATATGTGCTCCTACTAAGATGCCCTTCTGCTGAAGCACTTGCTTAGCTACTGCTCCTGCAAATACCAGTGGTGCTGTGATTCGCCCTGAGAAGTGTCCACCACCTCTGTAATCATTGAAACCTTGGTACCTCATGTGTCCTGTAAAATCTGCATGCCCTGGCCTTGCTAGGTCTTTTGTCTTGCTATAATCCTTCGAACGCTTATCCGTGTTACGAATCACCATAGCCAATGGTGCACCTGTCGTACGCCCTTCAAACACACCACTTAATATTTCAGGGCGGTCTGCTTCTTTTCTAGTAGTAGACAGCTTATCTCTTCCTGGTGCTCTTCTTGCCATTTCTTTATAAATCGCTTCCATGTCAATAGCTAGCCCTGGTTCGATTCCATCTATGACCACACCTATGCCTTCTCCATGTGATTCTCCAAACAAAGAAAGTCTATACTTACTTCCCCACATGCCACTCATTACACGTCTCCCCTTTCCCATACATAGTCGCCACCTAGTGCTTTAAAGTCTTCCCAGAACCCAGGATAAGACTTACTTACACACTCTGGTGCTATTATTTCCACTGGTTCTGTACATCGTGTAGAGGCGATAGCCATACTCATAGCAATGCGATGGTCATGATGGCTATGTACCGT
>JBOFIT010000163.1:0-14263 GCA_051650305.1 Cellulosilyticaceae bacterium | reverse complement strand
CGGTATGCTTCGCCATCTAGAAGTGTCAGTGCTTCATACGCTTTTGGGCTTGTATCATAAAAGTTCTGGTAGCGCTCACGATTCACTTTGGCAAGTGCCATAGACATCTTCATCCATTGGCCCAGTCCTTCTTCTGTATAGTTTTTCACATGATCCACAAGCTTTCTAGTCTCTTTGTCAAAGTGTAACGCTTCATAAGGCCTTAGCACCTCAGGGGCTATTGCCTTGAAAGTTTTTGCTGGTGATACGATAAATTGCATAAAGTCTCCTTTACAAATAAGCTATTTTATATGATAATAATTATTATATAACACACTAGACAAAAAGTACAGGAGGTTTCACCCATGGAAAATAACATTCAAGTAGGTAGCTTAGCACCTGATTTTACACTACCAGGTTCAGATGGTAGTATGCATACATTAAGTCAGTATCGTGGTAAGAAAGTGATCTTATACTTCTATCCTCGTGACAACACCCCAGGTTGTTCGAGAGAGGCTGAGGCGTTCCGTGATGCCCATACGACTTTCAGTGACAATAATACAGTCATTCTTGGTGTGAGCCGTGATACATTAGCTTCTCACGAAAAGTTTATCACGAAGTTCGATCTGCCTTTTGTCCTACTTTCTGACAAAGAAGAGACTGTCTGTAAGCTTTATGATGTCCTCAAAGAAAAAAATATGTATGGTAAGAAGTGCTTCGGTATCGAGCGTAGTACTTTTATCATTGATGAAGAAGGCAAGGTGACTGAGGTGTATCGTAAAGTCAAAGTACCTGGCCATGTCGATGCCGTACAGTGCCATTTAGGTTTTTAAAAAAAGGGGGGGATTTTGATGCTTATGTTTGAATATGAAGTTTTGAATGCTTCTCACATTCCTGATCTGGTACCAATCTGGGGTGACCCGGATGTGATTCGTTATACCAGCATCAAGGAGCCTTGTTCACTGGATGAGATTCGTAAGCGTATCGTCTATCTCTGGTCTTTTGATGTCTTTGCAGTGCGTCTTAAGGGTGAGGTCATAGGGATTATAGGGTGTCCTTCTTTAGATAGCGAACGTAATGCATACGGTATTTTTTATCAATTTAAAAAAGCCGTGTGGCACAAGGGTTATGGTACCCATTGTGTACACTGGCTTTTAAAGTACATGCAGAAGACTCATCCGTCTGCTACGATTTATGGTGATGTACTGACCCGTAATCCTGCGAGTGAACGCATCCTGAAGCGTCTGGGCTTCACTTTGCATTCTGAGGAGTGGTATGGTACGTCTTCAAATGGACTTCCCATCGCCAAGCGTCGTTATGTGCGTGTACTAAAGGCTACTCCTCGTGAGTAGCTTTTTTTATTTCATGCCGGCTATTTCTGTGGTCGCTGCCAGTACTTCTTCGCCTTTCGCCGTGATGGTCTCGATGGAATTGGCGATGGTGCCCATGCTTTGCTCGAGGTTGCCGATGCGTTCTTCTACTTCTTCGAATTGTTGGCTTACTTCTGTAAGGTGCTGTACGAGCTGGATGAAGCCTGCTTGGTTTGTCTGCACCACTTCTTTGGCTTCATCTGCCAGTGTCTTAATCTCACCGGTGATGACGCTGAAGCCTCTACCTGCTTCGCCTGCTCTAGCTGACTCGATGCTTGCATTCAGTGCCAAGAGATTTGTCTGATTGCTGATGGACATGATCTTCTCTGAGTCTTTGGCGAATTGATCCACTTCTTTTTGCATAGCTGCTAGCATTTGTTTACATTCATGGGATACTTTTCGGGTATCATTGATGAAAGTTCCCATCTCACTGATGGACTCCATATTGGCTTCGTTGCCTTCTGCTACTTCATTGACTGATTCCACAATGCATCGAATAGCTTCATTGATGATGGCTACTTCTTCTTCTTTTTTCTTAGCGATGGCTTGCAGGTCTTCTGTCATGGCTTGAATCGAGTCATTCTTCTCTTCTAGCTGTTGATTCTCAATGTGCACAGACTCTCTTATGAAATCAATGCAGTTTTCTTTGATATTGATGTGATTATGAATGGCTTTACACATTTGTTCGCACGTCTCATAGCCACATGCACCGCAGTTCATGGTCTTTTTAATCGGGGTATTTTTGAGTAGTTGCTGGTAGTACACTTCATAGTCTGGCACTTCTTCTAATACTTGATGCTGCTGTGGTTGGAAGTGACGTTCAAAGTCTTGAAGCTTCAGTGTACGGTCGAAGACTTTCAGTTGTTTTTTTGCTTGCTGTACCTTCAGCTTACTCGTACCCAGTGTTTCTTTTTTGAGTTGGTCAAAATAAAGGCTCATCTCATAGGGTTTCTTCTGGCTAACGCTTGCCGGCCCTAGATTACACCCATCTTCACAGTTCAGTACATCGAAGAGCATGGCTTTTTCAGCTACTGTATTTTTCCCTAGAGCATCTAAGAAGGGATACACTTTTTCTCTACCTTCTACTTGGCATACAAAGACATCTTCGCAGAAATAATTGACGCATTGCTTCAGCCCGCCTGGTAAAGGATAGAGCTTCCCTAACTGTGTGTCTTGATTGGTATAATCACTGGCTTGGCAAGTGCTTAATGGAACGTTTTTTTCTTCTAGGTAACGCTTTAGCCCTTTAAAGGAAAGATGATACCCTACTTGCTTATGTAAGCTTGTCTCCTGTTTTTTCGCCACACAAGGTGTGATAAGCGCAAAAGTATCTGCTACTTTTTCATACTTAGCTAAGTAGATGGCTTGGCACAGAAGTGGACTATGTATAGGCATCAACTGCTGAACAAGTCTTGGCTGATATTTTTCGATATAAGTAACGATAGCTGGGCACGGACTCGCAATGTACGGCTTCGGCTTGTCTTTAAGCATCTTGATGTATGCCCAGTTCGTAATGTCTGCACCAAAAGATGCATCGTAGATCCCCTTGACCCCTTGTGCTTTCAAATATCCAAATATTTTTTTATAGTTTTCAAAGTTGGTACGCATGGCTGGTGCCACGATGATGCTGATGGCTTTGCCTTTTTTGAGATCCTCAAAGAAACGTTCTGTATCATCCGCATACGTTCTCGCTTCATGTTCACACGCTAGCACACATTCCCCACATGCTATGCACGCTTCTTCTACTACACTTACTTTGATTGCTTCATTGGTCATAGCCACTTGGTTTGCACCTTCTATAGGGCACTTGCGGATACACTTATTGCAACCAATGCATTTGTCTTCACTACTTTTGATAATGTCCATAAATTCTCTCCCTTTTCTGTCCTACTACTGGGTAGCTTCTTTTGTCATTATTGTTTGTATAGCATTACTACTATTTGTTATATCGACACTTTTTTATTTTTATTAACTTATGTATAGTTAACAGAAAAATACACTCACTCAGATGGTCGTTTCCTCTGAGTGAGTGTATGGTTTTCAAAATGTATAACCTTTGGTAGTATCGATGGTGATTACCTTCTGTGCTTCATCCCATCCTATGTGGAAGCCTAGTGCACTTCCTAAGTCTCTAAGCTTAAAGTAATTGCTGCCTTCTATGGTATAAGCCTTCAAGTAGACTTGTGTGTCTTCTCTATAAATGGTGGCGTCAGACATCACTGCTTGGCGCATCACACCATCACCTTTACGAAGCTGGTTTTCCGTGGTGCTATAAGGTGTTTGTGGCATAAGGGTGATAGCCTTTGCTGCTTCATTCCAACCGATATCGAAGTTTTTCTCCGTATTTTTAAGGAGCCATGCTAAGTCTCTCAGTTTAAAGTAATTACTACCTTCTATGTTGTAACTTTCCACTTCGACGACTTTACCATTCACAAGAATTTTACTTGTGGTAGAGGTGGTCATAGCTTGCTTAAGCACAGGCTTCGATGCTGGTACGCCTAGTAGTTCACGAAGTCCTGGCCAGGTGTAGGCATCGCCTGCATAAAGGCAACCATGCTTTTTAAAGTAAGCTTCGTCTGCTTCTGTGAGTAGGAGGACAAAGGGATACCCACCATAGAAGTAGTCTTTCTCTCCTGTTGTGTACTGCATGATGGCATCTGTAAGACCGCTTCCCCAGTACGCGATGGCATCACGGTCACTTTGGTCACTGGCTTCACCGTACTGTCCATCTGATACAAAGCCACCAAGGTCTTTATCATAGTAGTAGAAGCTTGGGATGGCATAGTACATAAGTTCTTCCGCTGGACCTTCATACATTACCTCAAAAAAGACGTCTTCATGGCTATCTGTGGTCATCGGATCGTCATCACCTTTGGCTTGGCGGATAACTGGTATGGTAAACTTTTCTTTACGAATGACGGTGCCCCCTTCTTCATCATAGGGAATAGGGAGTTCAATTTCTAGAAACCCTATGAATTGCTCGAAGGTGATCTGAATGGTGGCTTTTCCCCCATCTGGTAGGTTGATAGGCGCGAAGGTCTCTGTATATTGTCTGGTTGGTGCCAGTGCATACGTGGCGTTTGTCCCTGTTAGAAATAAAGTAAGTATCATAAGTAAGCTCATTATTTTTTTTAGTTTTTTCGTTTCCATAGCTTATCCCTCCTGAGATACATGATAGCCTTATTATAAAAGTATTTGTAATTTTTTTCCATATTTTCTTTTCGACAGGATTTTTATTGTTTTTATTAAAGCTAGTCCATGGTATACTAAAAGTATCTTTATGTTGGGAGGTATTTATGAAAAAATCAAATTTCAACGTGGTCATCGGAAACCGTAAACTCACAGGCTTTTGGGGTGCCGTGGTCGGTATACTCATTGCCATTCCCGTACTCTTCATCGTAGGTGTTGTCATTCTTCTTGCACTTTCTGCTGCTGGTGTAGCCATCACTTTGGCACTAGGTGCAGCAGGCATTGCTATCGTCATCGGTATCGGTGCAGCTGTGATTGGTGTGGTCGTAGCACTCATAGCCCTTCTCCTTCCTAAGAAGTGGCGTGATAAGCTTGGTATTCACATCAATTTCTCTCATACCCATACACCTAAAAAGGCAAAGTCAAAAACGACTGCTGATGGTAAGCCTATCGTGGATGTGGATTACAAAGATGAAAAGTAGCCTCTAGTTCAACTAGAGGCTACTTTTTTTACGTGCTATCTTTCTGGTGGTAGCATCACCGCATCTATTACGTGGATGACACCATTTTTTGTGACGATATCTTGAGTGATAACTTTGGCCCCATCAATGAAGAGGTCTTTACCTTTGACTTCTATTTTTGCTGGCTTGCCATTAAGCATCTTGATTTCTTTACCATTTAGCTTCATGGCATCTGCAGCCAGTACTTTACCAGGATAAACGTGATATGTGAGAATATCTGCTAACATGCTTTTATTTTCTGGTTTGAGTAATGTCTCTAATGTACCTGCTGGTAATTTTGCAAAAGCTTCATTGGTAGGTGCAAATACGGTGAATGGCCCTTCACCTTTGAGATCATCTACTAAGTCTGCTGCCTTAAGTGCTGTCACTAAGGTCTCAAAGCGTTTATCCCCACTTGCAGTATCTACGATATCTTTGGGTTCTGCACCACCTGTACCACATGCAAGTAGTTGACAGGACATAATCATCATCATAAGTCCTATAAGTATTGCCAATCTTTTTTTCATTGTCGTTTCTCCTTTGTATCTTTTTTTACAGCATTAGTATATGTATTTACTCTCATACTATACTTTTCTAATTGTTTTTACTGACTAGGCTTTTTTGTAACCATTGCTTACTTCGAATTGGTAAACGACACTTTCTACTTTTGCATAAGCGCCTTTCTTGCCATTCTTTTTGTAGCGTACGTGCTGTCTGATGGCTGCGATGGCTTTTCTGACTTCTTCTTCCCCGAAGTCTTCTAAAATGTGTGCCAGCAAGTAATCTACTGCTTCTGCACTGATTCCCCATGTATAAAGTTCTCCATTAAAGATCTTAAGGATACTTCCGAGTAAGATACCTGCGGATGCTTCGTTCATCCCTGTCTCTTCTATCACCCGTGTAACTGCTTCGTAAGGACTAAGAATATTGCGTCTTACGTCTTTTGCATATGTATAAGCTGTTTGAATCATATCTAGTGTAACTTTTCCCATGATGATCCCCCTTTAAATGAGTATTGCTACTATCTATTATATTGCGCTCTTTTCATTTTAGACATGTAGGGTAGTATTTCCCTTAATTTTTTACAAGAGCCTGCTCGCTTTTATAGTAAAAGGCGGCTTCCCTTGATGGTGGGATGCCGCCTTTTACTATGGAATGATCATTTTTTTGATATCTTGGATGTCCTCGCGGAGTGCTTCTATCAGGACCAGCTTTTCCGAGAGTTCTTGAATGATGGTCTGGTACTTTTCTTCACGCTGTGCCTGCACTTCATCTCTTTTTTCTTGTTTTTTCAAGATGTAAAAGATAAGTGCTAGGGCCAGACCAGCCCATATGCTCTGGGTTAATGCTGCATCGATAAGGGTTGCTTCCATTTCGTTTCCTCCTTTGTATAAAGTCTCTACTTACTATATAGCAGGACTTAAGGAGAATCCGTCACTTATTTGGCAATTAAATGCACCAAAAACTACCGCATTGTGTATCATGGCTACAGCTTGCTGTGGTCGCCCCAGACATATTGATGGCGTTTGCTGTACATCGCGCATCTCTATTATATAAGCAACCTGCTGCACTGCACTTCACATCCACTTCTGGGAAGATCTCATGGGTTACATTGCTTGCAGTATACTCTGTGCTATCGAAGTTGGCACAGCAAGTACCTTCTACGTTGGTCGCTTGTGTACCATCTACTTCGATATACGATAAAGTACAGTAATCATCATCATTGTGTGAACAGTTTCTAACACTACATCTTAATTTAGGCATTCTTTATTCTCCTTTTCATAACTTTGGCTAAAATGTAGTATGTGCCATCTTTCCAAGCTTTATCCATCTGTCGCCTGCTATATTTTCAAACTGCTAATTTGTGTCTTAAGCTGTTCTGTACTTGCTTTTGTCTTTTCTACTTGTTTTGTCACATCAAAGCCTTTATGATTGGCATCTGTCACACGGTTGGCGATATCTGTGGTCCCCATAGCCCCTTCATTTGCTGCGGCTGCTACACCTTCGATGGCCTGCATGATGTTTTGTATCGACGCCAGAAGTTCTTGGGAGGTGGCACTAAATTCAGTGACCAATTCATCCACGTACATGGCATCTTCATCATAGCGCACTGCCACTTCCATCATCCTGTGGTAGTCTTCTACCACGTCTTTGGCCACAAAGCCCATCAGCTGATTGGCACTTGACGATAAGTTGCCGACTGCTTCCCCTACTTGTGTGATGACTTCTTGGATTTCTAGGACGGCTGTCTTTGACTGGTCTGCTAGCTTCCTGATCTCTTCTGCTACTACGGAGAAGCCTCGCCCTGCATCCCCTGCTCTTGCAGCTTCGATGGCAGCGTTTAGTGCCAGAAGGTTTGTCTGATCTGTGATTTGCATGATGGCTTTTGATAATAAGCTAATTTTCTGTACGACTTTTGCCGCTTCGATGGCTTTTTGGAGCTCTGCCTTGGTACCGGTGATAATGACGCTTGCTTTACGCTCAGCTTCTTGGACGTCTTTTTTGGTAGTGGCCGCTTTTTTTCGGATATTATTGGCCGTTAGAGCGCCTTCTTCAGACCGCTTGGCGATGGATTCCACTGCTTTTTCAATTTCTTGGGTGGTCGCTGACATTTCTTCTGAGGATGCTGACGTTTCTTCCATCCCTGCTGCTAACTGCTGGGTGGTCGCTGCCACGTCTTGTAGATGGCCGCTTAAGCTACCCATGGTCTGTACCACGCCAGCAACCTCTTCTTCGATGCGGTAGGATTCTTCGTAAATGCTGGTGGCCAGTCCTTTGAGTTTTTCCTGCATGGTGGCAATGCCGTTTAAGATCATGCCGATCTCATCTGTTCTTTCTCTGTCTTGGGTGTGAATGGCTCTTGTAAAGTCTCCGGTTTCAATGACTTGTAGGTAGGCCGTAGCACGTCTTATAGGGTCTACGATGCTTTTTGCGATAAAATAAGCTACTGCGATGCCCACACCTATTAAGACAAGGCTACAAAGCCCCATGGTCAGGCTACTTCTGATTAGGTCATCTTGTACTTGCTTTTGGACTAAGGCCACGTGGTCATCGATGTCATCCGTATAATTCCCCGTACCGATGACCCAGCCAAAGCCTGTATTCAGCTGGACGTAAGCCCGCTTCGGTATAGCTTCTTTACTGCCTGGCCTTACCATGTAGTAGTCCACATAGCCGCCACCTTCTTTTTGAGCAAGGCGTATCATTTCTGCGATGAACTGATAGCCATTGACATCTGCTGTATGTAAGCGGTTCTTGCCTTCTACTTGGCGGTCACCTAAGGATACGACGTTCTCCCCATTCACTCGGTCTGCCCAGAAGTAGCCTTCTTCTCCGTACCTTGCTTCTCGTATGATGCTCTCTGCCAGTTTTTCACCTGCTTCCTTACTGATGGCTCCTGACTGAATCTGTGCACTGAGTTCCTTCAGTTGGGTGTCTAGCATTTCTACTTGATGCTTGATTTCTCCATCATACTTACTGAGCATGGATACTTTCATTTCTGCTTCAAAGTACTGCCCTAGTTTATTAATATTTCCAATAGCGATCATGCCTATGCAGGAGCATGTGAGCACCACGAGCACTGTCATCATCACCATTATTTTTGCCTTTAATTTTAATTTCCCTTTCTTCACTTTCGTGTCCTCCTTACTTTCAATTGTATAACAATAAACCTTATTGCTCTTCTTGGACTTTTATACCTATTATCTTTCGTGATGACAAAAAGAAAAGGCTAGTAAGGAGCTTCATCTGCTCTTTACTAACCTTTAGGGTAGTTCTATTATGCTTTATTTTCATTAATTATAAGCCCGACGCCATTAATGATGCTACACATTGTTCCGCATGCTGCAAGAAGTGGTATGCTGAAGAAGAATCCTAGAAGTGCCATGCAAGTTACACTATACATACTATACACTAACGCTTTCTTTTCTCTTGCCATACAACTGCCTCCTTTAATCATTTTTGGTTATTATCAATAAATAACAAATGATTTATACTAGTAGTTTATGACATTATACCATACTTATTGCCTGTCCTTTCATCTTTAACGATGCAAGTATTTCATGGGAACCATCAGCATATGTAATAGCTTTTTTTCGGCTCATGTGGTTCTATTTTGAAGACTCGTTAAACATCTTGATGATGTCTTCTTTTACTTCATCATTAATGATGAAAAGTGCTACGTAATCACCGTCTACCATAACTTCTGCATTCTTAGCTGCTTCTTGCTCATCTGGGTAGAAAGCGTTGCCTACTTTGGCTTCAAGAAGTGCTTCCATATTTGCTTTTACTGCATCTACTTGACCTTCTTTTGCTTTTGCCATTACCACAAGTCCTGGGCCTGGAGAGATACCTGTCTCTGCGATTGCGTACTCTTCTACTGTCTCAAGGTCGATTTGGTATGCTTCTTGTGCTAATGTCTCATCTACTGGCATTGGCATACGTACTGCGCCTGCTTCTATCATTGCATTAAGTAGGTCTGCTAAAGGTGCTTTCTCTACTGCTTGATTGTCTCCACTGCCTGCTTCTACTTGTGGTTTATCACCACCGCTACATCCTACTAAAGCTGCTGTTGAAGCTACTACTATCATTAAAATTGCTGCAAATTTTTTCATTGAATAATCCTCCTAGATTGCACACTTTTTTGTGTGTTTTACGTTACTTAAGACGTAGCTCTTATCTAGGAGGTTCCACTTTTGTTTAATTTATTTTACAACCTTGCTTTTCAAGGTATGCTTGCCATTCTCTTTTTTGTTCTGATGTAGGTTCTTCATAGCTTCCTTGTATCATGCCTACTTGATGTGCTTTTGATAGACCTATCTTATGGTAGGGCATGAGTTCGATTCCCTCTAGCTGTGGGTACTTACGGTTTAGCTCTAGGATACCATCTAAGTGTTCTTTTGTGTCATTCATCCCTGGAATGATGGGGCACCTAAGCCTTACTTTTTTGCCTTGTGCCATCAGGTACGCGAGGTTTTGTAGGATGGTACTCTTGGCTACTCCTGTATAATGCTTATGGGTCTCTTCACTTGTGATTTTGTAATCAAATAAGAATAAATCCACATCTTCCGCAAGAAGTGCCATGTCTTCTAATTTGCCAAAGCCACTTGTCTCGATGCAGCGATGAATCCCTGCCTTACCGCATGCTTGCAGTAGTTCTTTTGTAAATGCCACATGACTTAAGGGCTCACCTCCGGAGATGGTCACGCCTCCCTTTGATTTCTTATAAAAAGCCATATCTTCTTTAATAACTGCCATCACTTCTTCCACTGTCATTTCCATTCCTTCTAAGGCTAATGCACGTTGACTACATGCTTTTACGCAGGCACCACACCCTGTACATGCCTTGAAGTCTAGGGTATGTGTCCCCTCGGCTAGTTGATGTACTTGTGTTTTGCACACTTGTTTACAGGCCCCGCACTTGGTGCATTTGGCTCCATAGTAGCGGAGCTGCTTCTTGAAGCTTTGTGATTCTGGATTGTGGCACCACTTACAACGAAGCGGGCATCCTTTTAAGAAGACGGTGGTGCGTATGCCTGGGCCATCATAGATACTGCATCTTTCAATACTGAGTACAAGACTTTTCATCGTGTCACCTCTAGTACGCTGTACGTGCGAGTATTTCTTCTTGTGTTTCTTTATCCAGTGTGACAAATTGAGCTGTAAAGCCACCTACACGTACCATAAGGTTCTGATACTTCTCTGGTTCTTGCACTGCTTTCACCAAGTCTTCTTGGTTGACCACAGAGATATTCCCTTGCTGGCCACCTAGTTCAAAATAAGTCTCAAGGAGCATCTTCATCTTTGCTCGTTGGTCGTTGAAAAGGCTTGTGGAGAACTTGAGATTTGTATTTGCTCCTGCATGGATGGATACATCTAGTTTGGCTAATGACTGCATCAGTGCTGTCATCCCTTTCTTATCATCTCCTGGATACGCTGCATTGCCATTGGATAGATAAACCCCTGACAGACGGCCATCTGGTGTGGCACCCACTCTTTTACCTAGTAGAACATTCATATTGTTATTGATGATGACCACTAGGAATGAATCTAAGTTTGTACGGTGCTTTTGGTCGCGCATGTTGTGGCATACATTTTCGTGTACAGCGATGGCGATTTCATCTACCATATCTATGTTATTGCCATACTTCGGTGCATCCAGAAGCATTTGCTGTTCTTTTTCATATCCTTCGAAGTTCTTGTCTACCATTTCTTTTAAGCACTCGATGTTGAAGGCTTTGTCTTCATAGACCACTTTTTTAATCGCTGCTAAGGAGTTGGCTACTGTCATATTGCCATAAGTCTCTACTGTACCACCCATATGATGAAGGCCACCATTAAATAAGCCTTTGCCACGTTTGATACAGTCATCATGAAGGATGCTCATCAGTAGGAAGCTACTTTGCTCACCGCATTTGTCATACACAAGGGCCTGCACATCACCGCAGTAGTTGGCGAAGAATGCTACGCCTTCTTGGTAGCGCGCCCATAATTCTTCATAGGTCGTATCTGCTGTAATAGCTGGAAAGACTGGGCCTATCTGCTTACCTGTCAGTGGGTCTATCCCTTCGTTTAACACAAGTTCCAGTACCTTTGGCATATTGAGGCAAGTGTTTGGTGTACCGATACTTTTATTTGCCAGCATATACTCGCCACAACCGAAGAAGCCATATTGCTCAGCTACTTTTCTTGGTACATCCATGGCACGCATAGTTCCTGCCACATTCACATCATCATTGTAAAGAAGTGGGAATGTATTGCCTTTGCCTAGTACGTCTAGGGCTTTGTCATACACCTTTTCATTCATTCCTTTATAGTAGCGAAGGCTCACTTGTGGATAAAGGATTTGTCTGCCATCAATGGCATCTAGTATGAGCAGTGCCATCTCATCTGCTTCTTCTTCATTTTCACGACCAAAGCCTCCGATGATACAGCGTGTATCACGACCGAAGCATTCTTCATAGATTTTAAAATAATTCACAAGGTATGCCTTGGCTTCTTCTCTAGTGATGATGCCTTCTTGGATATCTCTCACATAGAAAGGTCCCATGTAGTCATCCATACGTGCCATCTCTGTAGCCCCTGCACAGATGGCATACACAAGACAAAGCTGCATCGCTTGGTGCATAGTCTCTGGTTTATTGGCACTGATCCACTCTAGGTCGTCTGCCACAAGACTTGGGGTATAACCTTGTGCACGTAGAAGCTCTGCACGTTCTTTGCATAGGTGCTGCATGACTGTGAGTACTTGTACCATCCCTGTATACAGGTTCTGTGCTTCCTCATCTTGGTGGTGTTTTTTCTCTTCTTCAATGAGTTCAATCAGACCATTTAGCCCGTATGTAAGGAGCTTTTTGAAGTCTAGGTGTGCCCCTGCGATGCGGTAGAGCGGATACACGGCACCAATCTCTGTATGGTAGTAGTCTCCTGTAAGATGCTGGTGGAAGTCTTCCGTGAATGCTTCCTTAATATGGTGGTACGTCTCTTCCTGCTCCCAAAATGCCAGTGCTTCTTCTGCTTCTTGGATTTCAGCTTGGCTATAGCTGCCTTCTGCCTTCATCTCTTGGATGACATGCTTCGCACCTGCCACATCACAGCAGTAGCAGAGTTTATCGTAGCCATCGTAGATGCGCCCGCCTAGCATTAGTGGGAAGAAGCCGATGCGGTAGCCCAGGAAGCGGCCACCAAATAAGTCACCTTCACGTGGCATGCCGAACGTATAAGGCATCTGTGCTTCCATGCACTTGGCTTCTCTTAGGGATTTGTCTGCATCTTTATGAGCCTTGTAGGCTTTTGTAAAAGCAAGTTCTGCTTCGAATAAACGGTAGTTGGTCATGGTGTGTACTCCTTTATGTTAAGTTTGCACTCATTATACAAAAAAAGCGCCAACATATGCTCCCACTATGTTGACGCTACTGATACTATATTGATATTTAATAAAAAGTTTTGTAATGTCGCCCACGATAGTCCGACGGTGTACACTGGTACATTTCTTTAAACTTACGATTAAAGTATGCCATGTTATTGAAACCACTTTGATAGGCAATGTCTATAACGGCTGTTTTGGTGGTCGTGAGTAGCCTCGCCGCATACTGAAGCCTCTCACTATTGATAAAAGCTGTAGGCGTTGTGTGATAGTACTGCTTAAACACACGGGTCATATGCTCTTGACTTTTCTCCGTGCGTCTAAGCATGCCCTCTAGCCCTTCTTCCACAGCGACCTGTCCTCTCATTGTCTGATAAAGTTCGCTAAGCCACTGCGGAATGTATACTGTTTCTTCTTTTTGATAAAGTATATGGAGTAATAAATCCATGATGATGCTGGCTGTGAGGAGTCGCTTATGCTGTACTTCTCTATCTTGTAGCATCTGCGTCGTCTTGTAGATGTACTGACCTAGCAGATGCTTATATAATGCTAGGTCCTCCCAAAGTTTCTGCCCCACTTCTTCCTTTAGTGGTTCCAGGAGCTCTTCAAAGTAGGTACGCTCTATGGCAATATTACGAAGTGTATGCGTAGGTAGCTCACCTACTGCATACATACGGTGAAAGTCATTTGGTCGTACAAACTTACACATTCCTGGAGTAAGCTGGGACTTCTTCCCATCACATTCATGAAGAAAGCAGCCTTCCAGTACCACGAAAAACTCATAAAAATCATGGCAATGCCCTTCTGTAAAGTCGTCCTTTGTGAGTACCAAGTCTGCCATATACACAGCGCTCTCGTCCTTGCAAAAATCTTCAAATAAAAGTCTCATGCTGTCCCTCTTCGTTACTTATTTTATTGCTCTTAATTCACGTAAGGCGTGAGGTCGATAATAAGATTGCCCGCATCATCTTTACTTTGCGGATTTTCTCCGATGATGAGTTGACAGTGGTCCCTCTTATCACCTCGGTAGTCCATGATATACCCTTCTATTTCCAGTGGTTTTGTAGGATCAAGGTCTTCGTAAGCCACGTCTACGAGTTCACGTCGTAAGCCACCATAGTATGTATCAATGATGCCCATGGGGAAGTCAAATTCTGTGGTCTTTCGGTAAATATGATCCTTTCCCCATATAAACCTTTCTACCTGTGGCGATGGGTCATTGGTCTTGAAATCACTGTAGCGAAAAGCTACTTTAAAAGCATTGTACTGCCCGCGTTCTTCTTCACCCGTCAACTTCTCTAACCATCTATTGATATCATCTGTCAGACTATCATCCAAATGCACACTATCCCTAAAAGCTT
>JBOFIT010000162.1:0-7935 GCA_051650305.1 Cellulosilyticaceae bacterium | reverse complement strand
CATACCTGCTACCCCACACCCTTTGCAAGTGTCCTTAACTGCTATACGATGAATGACCCCATAGCTTCCTTCACTAAGCCATCTGCCTTCATAAATCTTATCATATGTTCTTTCATCATTAAAGGAAAGTGCCGCTGATGCTACGATCTGCCCATCTCTTACGAGGACGTAGCTTTTTCCTTTTTGAATGTCTGCTTCAATGACTTCTAGGTTTGGATAACCATTTTGCCATTGATCAATGCCTGCCCCCTTAAAATAAGCCTGTGCTTCTTCGATAATTGTCATAACCTCTCTTGCATCTATCGTCTGTGCTTGTCTAAATGTCATCGCTCTCTCCTTATAAAAAACACCTAGTTTAACTGCTGCTAAACTAGGTGTCCATTTATTTATTAGTCGTTTACTGGTTTCATTGTTGGGAAAAGTAATACGTCACGGATTGAGTAAGAGTTTGTAAGTAACATAACAAGTCTATCTACCCCAATACCAAGACCACCTGTTGGTGGTAAACCGTATTCAAGTGATGTAAGGAAATCTTCATCGATTTCTGTAGCTTCATCATCCCCTGCTGCACGAAGTGCTTCTTGATGTTCAAAACGTCCTCTTTGATCGATTGGATCATTAAGTTCTGAGAATGCATTTGCATGCTCACGACCTACGATGAATAACTCGAAACGCTCTGTGTATTCTGGATCGTTTGGCTTACGTTTTGAAAGTGGAGAAATCTCAACTGGATGCTCTGTGATAAATGTAGGTTGGATAAGGTGCTCTTCTACATAATGTTCAAAGAATAAGTTAAGGATATCACCTTTTAAGTGACGCTCTTCGAATTGGATGTGATGCTCTTTTGCAACTGCTCTTGCTTCTTCTAGATCTTTAATCGCTCTGAAGTCTACATTTGCGTATTGCTTAACTGCATCTACCATTGAAAGACGTGTAAATGGCTTTTCAAGATCGATTGTTACACCATCGTATTCTACAACAGCTGTACCAATGACAGTTTGTGCTACGTGACGGATAAGTTCCTCTGTAAGGTTCATGATATCTTCGTAGTCAGCGTATGCTTGGTATAATTCCATGATGGTGAACTCTGGGTTATGTCTTACAGACATACCTTCATTACGGAATACACGACCGATTTCGTATACGCGGTCAAAACCACCTACGATTAGACGCTTTAATTTAAGCTCTGGTGCGATACGCATGAACATATCGATATCAAGTGCATTGTGGTGTGTCACGAATGGACGTGCTGCAGCACCACCAGCAATTGAGTGAAGTACTGGTGTTTCTACTTCTAAGAAATCTCTGTTATCTAAGAAGTTACGCATCTCACGAATAATCATGGAACGTTTGATAAATGTATCTTTAACCTCAGGATTTACGATAAGGTCTAAGTAACGTTGTCTGTATCTGATTTCTGTATCTTTAAGACCATGGTATTTCTCTGGTAAGATTTTAAGGCTCTTTGAAAGAAGTGTTACTTCATGTGCACGCACAGAAACTTCACCTTTTTGAGTACGGAATACTACACCTTGGATACCTACGATATCACCGATGTCATACTTCTTGAACTCTGCATATACTTCTTCACCAAGCTCATCTTTTCTAACGTAAGATTGGATTCTGCCTGATTTATCTTGTACATGAATGAAAGAAGCTTTACCCATATCACGCTTCGCCATAATACGACCTGCGATTGATACTTCTTTGCCTTCGTAATCATCAAATGATTCTTGGATAGCTTCACTATGTGCTGTTACATCGAATTTTGTGATATGGAAAGGATCTTTACCTTTAGCTTGAAGATCACTTAACTTATCATATCTTACTTTCAGTAGTTCGTTTAAGTCTTCAACTACTGGTTGGTTTTGTGTGTTCTCTGACAAAACTTTTCCTCCTTTGCAATGGTTAGATTAACTATTGATTGCTAATACTGTGTATTTATCTGTGCCGAATTCTGTGTCTACTTCTACAACATCGCCTACTTTGTGCCCTAAAATAGCTGCACCTACTGGTGATTCATTAGAGATTTTACCGTTGATTGGGTCTGCTTCTGTAGAACCTACAATACGGTACTCTACTTCTTCATCAAAAGTATGGTCTTTAAGTTTTACAACGTGACCTGGCTTGATGATATCTGCACCAGCTTCTTCTGCATCGATAACCACAACGTTCTTAAGCATTTTTTCGATTTCCACGATACGTGTCTCGATCTCTGCTTGTCTATCTTTTGCTGCATCATACTCAGCATTTTCAGATAAGTCGCCTTGTGCTCTTGCTTCTTTTAATTCTATCGCTACTTTATTACGTTCAACTGTCTTAAGTTCTTCGAGTTCCTTCTCTAGCGCCTTAATCCCCTCATATGTGAGTAATATCTGTTTTTCTGCCATTTTTCTTATACTCCCTTTCTTATGCGAAGTCTAGCCACCTCTATTATAACAAAGCGCTTTTGCCCTCTATTATATGTAGTTTTCATAATTTCAAAATTATAACCCACTACAGCCTAGATGTCAACTTATACGCGTGTTATACACGGTGTCTATACTGATATTCATTCTTTTAAATGTCTTTTTAAAACTGCTTTTGAAAATCCCTTGCGCATAGAGAGATGCTTGAAGCATCCTCATCTCGCAGCGTTGCCTTTCACATATTATATCAAAATCATTCCATATGATAGGGGGCACCCCTTTAAATGTCATTGCCTTGCGTCCGATGTAATCTTTAAAGTCGATATAGATAGCCGTTGGCTTACACCACTTAGCATAGTTATAGTTGCCCACTAAATCAAAGATCACATCCATCTCTCTTAGATTGGTACTACAAGGCACTTTTGCCTTAGCTTTTAGTCTATAATTACTATAAATCTCACTGATCACTTCTTTATAAACAATAGGATCATTCATAAAGAACGTGAGACTTGTGACCTCATCCACCAAGCTCATGGCTACCTCTAAGCTTTCATCAATGCGCCCTGCGATAATCCCTACATTTGCATACATCTGTGGTTTATCTATCAGCTTGTATTTATAAATGTAGTGCAACAACTCACCACCTAAAGAACGCCTAAGTTCTTCACCTGTGATAAGCTGTATCGTCTCAAAAGGGTTTTCCTTCCCCCGCATCACAACATATTCTATGTCTCTGCCTTGTAATTGGTACTCTAGTTTTTCCCATGCCCGATCTGTCATTTCATTTCTAGGCGTTGGTACATAAACTTCATATGCATCTACACCCATAAATGTTTTGTATACAAAGTCTACTTTAGATAATAGTATATTGGTTTCACTAAAATATATACATGCAAAACAACTCATTCGTAGCCCCCTCCAATACTTTTAATCATATGTATGTGGATTGGATAAGCAGTATGCCTATTTATTTTCTATTTGCTTCACCCATGATTCCAATAAATACTTAATATCATCTACTGTGGTTACACTTGTAAGCTGTCTTCTGAAATCTGTGGCACCATGTACGCCCTTTACATAGCCCATCAAGTGTGAACGCATCTCACGAATACCTGTAAATGCACCTTTGTAGTCTACTAACATATCAGCGTGCTTTAAGATGATTGGTATACGCTCTTCTAAAGTTGGCTCTGGTAAGAGTTCGCCCGTTTCTAGATAATGCAGTGTACGGCTGAAAATCCATGGATTCCCTTGTGCAGCTCGCCCTATCATCACGGCATCACAGCCAGTCATATCCATCATACGCTTAGCATCTTCTGGACTACGAATGTCTCCATTTCCTACCAGTGGAATGGATATACTTTCCTTTACTTTTTTAATAATGTCCCAGTCTGCTACACCACTATAAAATTGCTCTCTCGTGCGGCCATGAATGGTGAGCATACTTGCTCCCGCTTGCTCGATAATTTTCGCTACTTCTACCGCATTCACGGACTCATCATCAAATCCCTTTCGGATTTTTACAGTGAGGGGTTTATCGATTGCACGTGCGGTAGCATACACAATCTCTCCTATTAATTCTGGGTTTTTCATAAGTGCTGAACCTTCACCATTTTTAGTGATTTTAGGCGCAGGACATCCCATATTAATATCGATAAAATCCACTTGGCTTTTGGCTACTTGCTGTGCCATACTGCTGACAATCTTCGGATCACTTCCGAAAAGCTGGGCACCGATTGGATGCTCCTCTTCTCTTACTTGTAGTAAAAGGTTTGTATTTTCATTTTCATACATAAGGCCTTTGGCACTTACCATCTCTGTGTAAACCATTCCACAACCAAAGCTCTTACATATGAGTCTAAAAGGCAAATCTGTAACGCCTGCCATAGGTGCTAAAAAGATATTGTTCGGTGTTGTTACAGTGCTAAATTTCAACTTCTATCATCCTATCTATTTTTTTCATATATTTTACTCAAGCCTTTTAAGGTTAAAAAGGCATCGTACTGATTAATCACATCAGTACCTTCTTGGATTACCTTGCATAGTCCCCCCGTCGCAATGACTTGCATATCTGGGGCTTCTAATGCTTTCTTTACTTCTTTAACGATATATTCTACTTGTCCTATATAGCCATAGACAAGACCTGTCTGCATACTAGTGATTGTATTTTTAGCGTCTAAGATGTTTTTTGTCTTGCGGATTTCAATCTGTGGGAGTTGCGCCGCTCTATTCCACAAAGCATCTGCACAAATACGAATTCCTGGTGAAGTAATGGCTGCTATGAGTTCGCCTTTATCATTCACAACGTCATAGGTAGTAGCTGTGCCAAAGTCAATAGCCATACATGGCCCCTTCACCCTGTCATAAGCCGCTACACAGTTAGCAATGCGACCTGCGCCTACCTCTTTTGGGTTATCTGTACGTATAGCTAATCCCGTCTTTAAACCTGGTCCTACAATAAGTGGCCTTAAATTAAAGTATCGCTTGATACTATTGGTCAAAGAATACATGATATCCGGTACAACGGATGCTATAATAACCGCTTGAATCCCCTGAGTCTCAATCCCTCTTTGACTTAGCATACTGGTCATTGTAATACCATACTCATCTGAAGTACGTGGTGTTTGAGTGGTAAGCCTAAAACTCGCTACTAGTTTTTGCTTTTCCATTACCCCCAGTACGATATGGGTATTTCCTACATCTATTGCTAGAATCATTTGTACGCCCCCTATATTTTACTCATCTTCTAAAAGCATCGCTACAAAAGCCTTAGCTTCTACACCCTTCTCTTCTTCTATGGTCTGTAAGATACGCGCTTTATCATAGCCTTTACTTTGATAAAGTACCACTTCTTTTACAAGCTGTCCCTGCTCCGTACGGTAAATCATATACCATAGACGCATGGACTTAAGTAATTCCTCTTTTTCTTTTTGGAACTTCTTAATTTCTAATTCTGCTCCAATGTCATCTACAAATACGTTTTCGTCCTCTGTCTGTTCAATGAACATATGACCATTCTCATTAAAGCCTAAAGTAATGACAGCATTTACTTTTTCTGCAATGGCTGCCACTGCTTCTGTTATCTCTTCTCTAATAGCCAGTGGCATATCATTAAAACTTGGTTCAAAAAAATATTTATGTTGGTGTGGCGATGCACATACGACAATTTGCTTTTTCATCTTATTTCCTTCCTCTTCTATACATAACCATACAAACCTCTAACAGAAACTTCACCAGCAAATATCTGCCGATCTTCTCCTGTTTCCGGCTGAATAATCAGGTGTCCTTCTGAACTTATCCCTTTAGCGTAGGCTTCGTATGTTTGTTGATTATCTATTATTTTTACCTTTTTGTTTAACGTTATACACTTGTCCTCATATTTAGACACCAAAGCATCAAATGCTTCTGTTTTTATATAATCCATATAATAACCTTCAAATATTTCACAGAATCGATTGATCATATGCTCTCGATTATATTTCTTACCCTTTTCCAAATACAGTGATGATGCATACGGCAATTCTTCTGGGAAATGCTCTGTGTTAACGTTGACACCAACCCCTACAATAGCATACTCGACGCGTTCTTGGGTGGCATGCATCTCACAAAGTATACCACAAATTTTTTTATTGTGAACAACCAGGTCATTTGGCCATTTGATACCTACCTCTAAACCTGTTTCTTCTTCGATGCTCTCACTCATGGCAAGTCCTGCTATAAGCGTAAGAGGGGCAATCGCTTGAGGCTTAATAGTCGGTCTTAAGATAATACTCATCCATATGCCTACACCTGCTGGTGAAGCCCAGCATTTTCCACCGCGACCTTTGCCTGCCCATTGCTTGTCTGCTATAACGACACTGCCATCTTTGGCCCCTTGCTTTGCCCATTCTTTTGCTTTTGTATTAGTCGAATCTACTTCTTCATAATACCTTCTCTTTATTCCAATCACATGCATCACCCCATAAATTTCTCTACATTAATGATTGCTCTTTTATGCATTGCCTTTCCGATGACCTTGTCTTCATCTTCAGCTACAATTTCAAAAGTTAAGATACGCTTTTGGATCTCTACAAGTGTCGCCGTAGCCTTTACCTTCTTACCTGGCTTAGTAGCTGCTAAATGAGAGGCATTTATCTCAATACCCACTGTATCATTGCCTTCCTCTATAGCAGGCATAACTGCGTGCATCGCTGCATTTTCCATCAGTGCAATCATAGCTGGTGTGGCAAACACATCTAGCATACCACTCCCTAAGTGTGATGCCAACTTATCTTTCGTTACTTCTGCTTGTGATGTATAGGTTAATCCTACTTCAAGTACTTGTTTCATCATCTATCATCCTCCTCTTTCTAAAACCCTTCTATAGGTCTCATTATATCATAACTAGACAAAAAGAGACACACAACCTCTGCTGAGTCGTGTGTCCCCTCTTTGTTTTATTCTTCAGTGGTTTCTTCTTCTACTTCTGAAGCATCTACTGCTTCTTCCGCTTCTTCAAAAACTTCTGCTGCGTCTTGTTTCATATCGGCTGCTACTGCTTGGAAGATACTTTCTTCTTCTTCATCTAAATCCACAGGCTCATCATTCATAATCTGTCTAAACTGCTTGCCAGTAATCTTCTCTCTTTCAAGAAGAACCTTAGAAGCACTGTCTAGAATATCTCTATGCTCATTAAGAAGCTCTTTTGATCTTGTATATGCATTTTCGATGATTGCTTTGATATGTTTGTCGATAGCTGTAGCTACATCTTCACTGTAGTTACGTGTATGGTTGAAGTCACGTCCTAAGAACACTTCTTCTTGCTCATCACCAAACTTGATTGGTCCAAGCTCACTCATACCGTACTTTGTGACCATATCACGTGCAATATGTGTCGCACGCTCGATATCGTTTGATGCCCCCGTTGTAATATCCCCAAAGATGATTTCTTCTGCTGCACGACCACCAAGAAGGCTCACGATTTCGTCTAACATTCTTGATTTTGTCATGTAAAGTTTATCTTCTTTTGGAAGTGGCATTGTATAACCACCTGCAAAACCTGTAGGGATAATAGATACACTGTGTACTGGGTCAAGATTTGGAAGTAATTCATGGATAAGTGCATGCCCTACTTCGTGATAAGCTGTAATACGCTTTTCTTTTTCTGTAACCACATGACTCTTCTTCTCTGTACCTACAGTAATCTTGATAAGTGCACGCTGTACTTCATGCATATCGATGGCACGCTTGTTGTCACGTGCTGTAAGAAGTGCTGCTTCGTTCATAAGGTTTGCAAGGTCTGCCCCTGTAAACCCTGGTGTTGTACGTGCGATTACTTTAAGATCGATATCTTCATTAAGTGGCTTTCCTTTAGCATGTACTTTAAGGATTGCTTCACGTCCTTTAACATCTGGACGACCTACTACTACCTGTCTGTCGAAACGACCTGGACGAAGAAGTGCTGGGTCTAGTACATCTGCACGGTTTGTAGCTGCTACGACGATTACACCTTCATTCACACCGAAACCATCCATCTCTACAAGAAGTT
>JBOFIT010000161.1:0-7470 GCA_051650305.1 Cellulosilyticaceae bacterium | reverse complement strand
CTGGAAATTGAAACATATAACTCCCCCTTTTTTAGAATTTACTCTTGTTTTTATTATAATTCCAAAAACTATACTTGTATATGTTTGTTATGCTTTAATGTCATTTTGGTAATTTTTTGAATTTTATTTGTATACATAATAAAAGACTACTTCATCGAAGTAGCCTTTTGTTATTTTATTGATCAAGCATGATATTTAAGATTTCTTTATCTGTCTCATACATACCGTATTTACCAAGTCGGCCAACTGCCGCAATGGTTCCTTCGATACAGTCTTTGACGATACCTGTATTTGCTTCGTACGCTTGATGTGCCATAGCAAGGTGATGCCCCATTAAGGCGCCATCAAGGCTTGATGCAATCTTTGCTGCACATGACGGCTTCGCACCATCACATACGATGCCTGCTACATTGGCAAGGGTATTTGTAATGGTCATCTTAATTTGCTCGATGCTTCCACCTGCTAGGTACGTAATGGCTGCTCCACTAGCACAAGATGCACTGACTGCACCACAGAAAGCTGATAAACGTCCTATGACAGTTTTTTGATGAATTGTCATTAAGTTAGAAAATACGAGTCCGCGATAAAGTGCCTCCTCAGATAATCCCTTCTCTTTTGCATATACGATAACAGGGACTGATGAAGTCATCCCTTGATTCCCACTTCCTGAATTGGTCACAACTGGTAGTGCACTTCCACTCATACGTGCTTCAGATGCTGCTGCTGCATAAGCTTTAATCTTTGTCTGCGTACAGTTTTCCGGACTAGCACTTAAAAGCACCTTTCCTATGCCAAGTCCATAGATGCCTTTTAGCCCTTCCTCAGCGATACGGGTATTATAAGCAATCTGTCTCTCTAATAACTCTCGTACATCTTCTAAGTTCACTGTATTTGCAAACTCATAAATATCTTCTACATTTAAGATACTACGGTCTATAAAGACACCGAGATATCTATCTGGTGTTTCGTCCGCTTGGAAAAGTACTTCACCATTTTTAGTAATGGATGTGATGTTTGTATGGGTATACTTTATCTCTACACTAGCAGACTCTTCTCCTGCTTTTACTTCTACTAAAATATGAAGTGATACTTTAGTATCTAATAACGTTACCTCACAGTACCCCTCACTTAAAAGCCTTGAAGTTTCTTTGATGCTTGCTTCATCCACTACACTGATGACTTCTAGTTCTTTTTCTGGTTTACCTGCCACAACGCCTATAACCGCACTTGCTTCGATGCCTTTTAGGTCACCTGTATTCGGTACCGTCACACATTTAGCGTTTTTGATAATATTACCACTGCATTTTACTTCTACCTTTTCTGGCATCTTCCCGAGTACTTCTCTTGCCTTCGCTGCTGCATAAGCTATAGCTATAGGCTCAGTGCATCCCATTGCTGGTACCAGTTCTTCTTTTAAAATCTGTAAATAGTTCGCATATTTTTCTGTATTCATAATCTGCCCCTCAGTCATTCACTAGGTCTTATTTCGCTACATTGCCTGCAATATTTAAGACATCCCACGTACGTGCAAAAGGTGGTGCATAGCAGAAGTCCATCATTCCTAGTTGGTTTGTGGTCATCTTGTTATAGATGGCTACTGCTAACGCATTGGTACGTTGTACTGCATCTTTCTTCCCTACGACTTGTCCACCGAGTAATACTTTCGTTTCTTTATCATAAATAAGCTTTACGGCAATAGCTTCTTGGCCTGGATAATAGTTCGTTTGGTTTTTATCTGTTATAAACACTTTACCATACTCTATACCCCTATTCATAGCTTCATTTTCTGACAAACCTGTGCGTCCTGCTTCCATATCAAGTACTTTAAGGCAACTTGAACCTAACGTACCTTCGAACTTCTCTGCCTTACCACCTAAGTTTTCCCCAACGATACGTCCTAACTTATTTGCTACAGTCGCTAGTGGAATGTAGGCTGGCTCTGCCTTAAGAAGGTGTGGTACTGTGGCACAATCGCCTGCTGCATAGATATCTGTGATGGAAGTCTTCCCTTCGTTATCGACGATGACTGCACCATTTGGCAATCTCTTCATCCCAGTATTTTCTAAGAATGCAGTATTCGGTCTTACACCTGCTGCTACGATGACTAAGTCCGCTTGAACGGTCTTCTCTTCTGTCACGACAGCCTGCACACTTCCTTCACCCTCTAGTGCCACGACTTTACTATTAAGATTTAAGTCTACACCATGACTTCTTAATTCCTCTTCAAGGAGATTTGTCACTTCTTCATCAAAGGTCTCTTTTAAGATGCGGTCTTCTAGTTGGAATACACTTACTTCTTTCCCACACTTAAGCCCTGCTTCTACAGCTTCTAGACCGATAAAGCCAGCTCCTATAATAGCTACTTTCTTAATGGTGTCATCTTGCATCTTCTGTCTTAAGATTTCGCCATCTTCCATAGACTTTAAGGTGTGTACATTACCTAGCTCAAGATTTTTGATAGGTGGTTTAATCGCTGACGCCCCAGTAGCAATCATAAGCTTATCATAAGCTTCTTCAAATACAGTACCCTCTATTAAGTTCTTCACGCTTACTGTCTTAGTCTCTGGATTCACACTTAAAACTTCATGACTTTCATAAACTTCTATCCCTGATTCTCTATGTTTTTCTGGTGTTCTAGCAATCATATTGCTACTTTCTTCAAAGAATCCACCTACATAGTAAGGTAGTCCACATGCACCAAAAGATACATAGGCTGCTTTCTCATAAACTTTAATCTCTGCTTCTCTATCAACTCTACGGAGTTTGGCTGCTGCACTCATTCCCGCTGCAATCCCTCCTATAATAATCACTTTCACTGCTTCACCTCATTTATTTTGACATATCTTTATAATGATTCATATCTAGTTGGCCTAATGTTTTATCTACTATTAATGCATTGGTCATTGACCCTGTAACATTAATGAGTGTACGTCCCATATCGATAATTGGGTCGATGGCAAGAATAGGACTTACAAGTGGGAATGCTGATGCAAGACCCACGCCAGATAAGGCTACCGATGCTGCCATCGTTGCTGTCCCTGGTATACCTGCAATCCCTAGTGAACCTAATGCTACTACGACTACTGCCATTGCAATAAAAGTAAAATCAAGTGGAATCCCACTTACATTGGCTACAAAGACTAATAATAATGCTGGGAATACACCTGCACAGCCCTGCATCCCTGCTGTCGTACCAAATCCTGCTACGAAACTTGCTGTACCGTCATTCACACCCATCTTTTCTGTCAATGTCTCGATGGTTAATGGTAAGCACCCTACGCTTGATCTAGATGTGAAGGCTAATATCATAACAGATAAACCTTTTTTCATATAAACGACTGGATTGATTCCAAATAAACTTAATGCAATTAATTGGATGATAAACATCACCACTACTGCTACATAAAGTGCAATGATAAATATACCTACCTGTAAAATACTTGCAAGTCCTCTCTGAGCGATGGTATTTGCAAGAAGTGCAATAACTGCATATGGCATCCATTTAATAATCGTCATAGCAATACTCATAATAATTTTATGAAGTGCATTAGTTAAATCAAAGAAAGGCTTTACCACGTCCATGTATTTTTTAGACATACGCTTAGCGCCTATACCAAAGAATGCTGAGAAAATAACAAGGGCAATGATATTGAGATCTGCCATTGCTTGAACTGGATTTGCTGGTATGAGGCTTCTAAGTGTGTCTACCACATTTTTTACTTCCTTCATCTCAGCGACGCCACCTTCTACAGCCATACCACTTCCTACATTAAAGAGCATACCTACGCCTAGCCCTACTGCGACTGCAATAAGCACCATAGTCATAGTCGTTACGAGGGTATTACGTGTGAGTTTACCGATGTCTGCCCCATCTTTCATATTGATGATGACATGGACGATTGATACCATTACAAGAGGTATAACCAGCATACGGATAAGATCTATAAAACCATTTCCAAATAAGCTATACCACTTAGTTGTTTCTCTTATATACGCTATATCCATTGGTGCATCTGGAAATCCTGCTGATATTTGTAGTACAAGCCCTAATATCAGACCTAGTACTGTACTAATAATCATACGCTTAGAAAAGTTAACTTTTTTCTTTTCACACTGTTTCATACCCCAGAACAATACAAAAAGAATACCTATATAAAGGATTGTTCTTAAATCACTTACCATTAAAAATTCAGTTAAAAATACGGAATTCATGTTTATTTACTCCTATCTAATAATTTTTTTCACTTAAAATTCTATCACCCTTGTTGTTTTTATGTCAACTTAGTCCTTTGTTTATATTTTATTTTTTACCCAATCTCCTCTTCTTATTCTTCTGTCATAGTACAACTTCAACTTAGAATACAATAACATTAGGAGGTGATACTTAAATGGAAAATAATACAAATCCTATGCCACTTATAGGCGATAAGCTACCTGAGATGACAGTTCAAACAACATACGGTGTCAAAAAACTTCCTGATGATTACAAAGGTAAATGGCTTATTCTTTTTAGTCATCCAGGTGATTTTACTCCTGTTTGTACTACTGAGTTTGTATCATTCGCAAAAAATAATGGTACATTTCAAAAATTAAATGCGAGTCTTTTAGGTTTATCTGTAGACCAAGTACAGCCTCATATGAAGTGGGTCCAATGGATAGAGGAAAATCTCGGACAAAAAATTCCTTTTCCTATTATTGCAGACCCCCTTGGTACAGTAGCAAATAAACTAGGCATGATTCAGCCCGCAAAAAAAACAGCAACCGTACGTTCTGTCTTTTTTGTAGACCCTACGGGTACAATCCGATTGATTCTTTATTATCCCGCTGAAATCGGACGTAATATCAGCGAAATCATTCGTGCACTTGTAGCCCTCCAAGTAGCTGATGCCAATAAAGTTGCATTACCTGCTAATTGGCCAAACAATGAGCTTATAGGCAATAAAGCAATCCTTCCGCCTCCTACTGATATCCCAACTGCTGAAGCTAGAATGATGAATACTTCTGGCGAATATGAGTGCTATGATTGGTGGTTCTGCTATAAACCTATTAGCTTTACACCACCTCCACCTACTGAAGATTAACCCCTATACCTCCCCCTTTTTGAATAAATTGATCGGCATTTTAAAAGAGCACTCTTTTCATTTAGAGTGCTCTCTTTTTTCTACTGTATACATACGGTTAAGAATGCTTGCAATTAATTCACTTCGATTGCAATACTTGCCTGTGATGTCACTTAGGCAACCTATCTTCATCTCTTCTCTATCTTTAAGATACGTATGATCTTCATAAATATAAATGCCTATACCTATAATAGCTGCTTCGATTTGATTACTTTCACCACCTATTATAAGTTCACTTAAGATACCACCTAACTTTATATCCTCATACTTTAAGTGATAATCTTGTACTATGTCTACTTGTACACCACTTACTTCTAAGATTCCTTCGATAATACTTTTTTTGATAGCCTTAAGCCATATTTCTTTGGCGGTAAAATCGATAGCTGGCTTAAGTACCACACTCATATACACCCCTTTTCCCTGTGGAGATACAAACTGTGACTGCCCTTGGCCTACACCCTGCTCTTGCATTTCACTAGCAATAACTAACCATTCCTTATCCTCCGTCGCCAATGCGATTCGTGCCTGACGATTGGTAGAATCTGTAGTCTTGTATACTCTTAAGTCATAGATTTTCTCTTTTAAGCTACTTTGTATTTTTAATGCAGATAAAATATCTGAGTTTATATTTAATCGGTACCCTTTTTTCTTAATCGATTCAATGTCATACCCTTCATCTCTCAGGCTGCTAATGGCCTTCCATATGGCCGTACGTGAAATCCCTAGCTCATCTGCTAAGTCAATCCCTGAGATGATTTCTCCTTTATGACTTTCAAAGACTTTTAGTACTTCTTCTTTTGTCATATGCCTACTCCTTACCCTTATGATCTTACATTTATTGTATCATAACCAGCAAACTTTACTATAGCTAAGGGGCTGTTGCAACATTGCAACAGCCCCTTAGCCTTACCTTCTTTTATTTATGGTTGAACTTGAACCGCAGCTCCCATTAAGTCTTCAGCAGTATACATCTTCACATCTGTTGGGAAAGCTATCTTTTTCTTAGCTACTTTCTTTCCATCTTGTACTAGATTTATCCCAACTGTAAGTGGTAGTCCATCAACATTTGCCTGGATGTTAAGTTTCATTGTCTCTTTATAGCTACTATTTGTAAATGTAGAAGTAAGACTTGCTGTGCTACCTTTTAATGCTACTTTCATTTCTTCACCCATTTGCTTATAGCTAGCTTCTACTTCTGCTAATGCTGCCTTCATATCTGCTTCAGAAATGCCCATTGCTTTTAGTTGTTCTGGTGTATAAGCTATCTCACTAAATGCTAATACATAATCTACGAATAATTTTACCATCTGCTCATCATTTAAGGTTACTGTATAGGTTCTGCCTTTTTGTGTCATTGGCACGTCTATTTTAAGACCTTCTAGCATCTTGAAGCTTTCTTCAGTCATAGCTGCCATATCTGTCGCACTCATATCCATTTCTTCCATCATAGATGTCATATCTAATGCAATATATTGCTTAGATACATCTATCCCTAGTGTTGCTGGATTTTCACCTGTCATAGCACAAAGGTCCTTGATGTAGCTTGTGCTAATGTACATTTTCATCCCATCCATATACATCTTGATAGGTGAAAACTTAAGTGGTTGTGGGAACATGCCTTCTGTTCCTTCTGGTAACTTAATATCTTTGATGTTTAAAGTCATTTCCATTTGTGTATCTTTTTGGTTGGAATAAGCTGTGTAATCCATTAGAAGTGTTACTTTTTGACCAAGTAAACCTACATCAATGGTCATATCACCTTTTACTTCCATCGCATCCCATTTAGAGATCTTCTTAAATTCCTGTAAGTATGCTATACCCTGTGTATTACACCCTACTAAACTAAATGCCATAAATACTGCTAAGACAACTGCTAATATTTTTTTCTTCAACATTTCTCCCCCTTATAAAAATAAAATTAATTACTGAAAATAGATAATATTTTATTATTTATTTTTGTAATTCTATTTTACTATGAAGAAATTTTTTTACAATACTTTTTCCATCATTTGTCATTTTCTTTTAATAAACTGTCATTTTTATAAGCTGAAATAACTTTCTTACATATTCTTCTTCACTTATCTTTGTGTACGAAAAAAGCCTTACTCCTAAGAGTAAGGCTTTTAGAAAGCGGGTGATGGGAATCGAACCCACGTGGCCAGCTTGGAAGGCTGGTGTTCTACCATTGAACTACACCCGCGTGTTGTTTTATTTAAAAAATATGCGCATGAAGAGAGTCGAACTCTTACGCCAAGGGCGCTAGATCCTAAGTCTAGTGCGTCTGCCAATTCCGCCACACGCGCATATAATGAGCCACCCGGGGCTCGAACCCGGGACCACTTGATTAAAA
>JBOFIT010000160.1:0-12488 GCA_051650305.1 Cellulosilyticaceae bacterium | reverse complement strand
GTGTCGGTAACGCCCGCAGATTTTGCACCACTATTTTCCCCTGCAGTATCGCCCTTTTTTCTAGATGATACGTATCCATCTGAATAGCTATCTTAATAGCCCTTCGAAAAACATAAGGTATCACAAAACTTAGCATCACACTTATCCCTAGCATTACAAGTATCGCTACACCAAAGGTGGCATCAATCAAATAAAGGGCTCCAACACCTGCTATAAACATCATCACAAGCTGACTGTACCGCTTCCATTTTCCTCTATTCATCTAATACACACCTATTTCACGTACGATTTGCTCTAACAACACTTCGGCTGTAAGTTGATTCGCCTTTGCTTCTGGACTCAGGATAAGTCTATGTGCCAATACAGGTACCACAAGGTTTTGGATATCATCTGGCAGTACATAATCTCTACTTTCTACAAAAGCTTTTGCCTTACTCGCCTTTAGTAAACTAATACTTCCTCTAGGGCTAATGCCTAATGTAATCATCGGATGATTACGGGTAGCCTCTACGATGTCTAGTATGTACTGTCTAAGCCTGTCCTCCACGTATACTTCCTTCACCATTTCTTGAAGTGTCTGAAGCTCCTCCATGGAGAATAGCATCTCTAATGTATGGAGTGGATTTGCTGTCTGGTACATCTGCATTACACGTAGCTCACTTTCACGAGAAGGGTATCCTACAGAAAGCTTCATAAAGAAGCGGTCCATCTGTGCTTCTGGCAAGTGATAAGTCCCATAGTTCTCAATAGGATTCTGAGTAGCAAGTACCATAAAAGGCTTGGGCAAATCATACGTACTGCCATCCACTGTCACTCTTCCTTCTTCCATAATTTCTAGCAAGCTAGACTGGGTCCTAGCCGATGCACGATTGATTTCATCTGCCAATAAGAAGTTACACATGCTAGCACCTGCACGGTATTCGAACTCCCCTGTCTTCTGGTTAAACATTGAAAATCCTGTGACGTCTGAAGGTGTCACCTCAGGCGTAAACTGCATACGCCTAAAGCTTCCTCCTAGTACCTTTGCTAAAGTCGCTGCCACCTGCGTCTTACCTAGTCCTGGTACATCTTCTATAAGTAGATGCCCTTCAGCAAGTACTCCTATCACTACCTTCTCAAGTACATCTCTCTTACCTACAATTACTTTCTCCATCTGATTAATCATTTGTCCGATAACTGGATGCATCATAAATCCTCCCCTAAATAGTTACTTCATAAAAATTCTATAATTATAATACATCTGCTTTATTTGTAGATACTGCCGTTTTCTAATAGGTATCTCTGCCCCACTAGTCATTACGAATTGCTGCTGTTCTTCATCTAACTCGGCATATTTCATATTTATGATGTAACTTTGATAGCACCTTAAGAAACTGCCTTTGTCTGGGATCTGTTGCTCCAATTGATTCAATGCACCATATCCCTCTACTATAAGTCCATCTATTAAATAAATTCTTATTTTCTTCAGATTGCTTTCTATATACTCTATGGTTGGTAAAGGTACCACACACTTTTCCTTTCCCATAGAATTATAGATTGTCAGTATCGTTTTATTTTCTTCTTTTATGTATCTATAAAAAACATCCATTTGTTGTAACTGTGGGTCTCTTGGATCTATATGGCTAGGTTCACTAATGTTACGTACAAAAGCAATAAGATACTTCACACCTTTTGAGATAATAATTTTGGAATTAACCTCAGTATGAATAAGGGTACCATCCTTTTTGATATTTACTCGACGAATGTATTCATTAGGAAATAAATCTCCTTTATTGTATTCCTCTTTTAAATAATACGTTTCTTGGGGCGGCACAAAATCTTTGATATTAAGCTTAATAATCTCTTCTCTGGTATAACCAAACATCTCTGCACCAGCTTGATTACACATCAAGATATCACCTTTAAGATTTTCTATAAAAACACCTTCTAAAGATAAGTTTAATGCAACCAAAACATTATTATCAAATATATCCATAAGATTTGTTCACCTCTCTTCTAATCCTCTTCTCCATTAAAATATAACAATTTTTCAGTTATTTTTCAATATTCTAAAATTTATTTTACTTTTTATTTCAGCTACTTATAAAAATAAGACTCTAAGATTTGCTTTTAATCTTAGAGTCTATCTATTCTTTTTTGTTTATTTGCTTTATCCTTCTATTTTCATTTCTCCAAAAAATGCGGGTTTATGAAAAGCAGGGGTTGGATTATCTATGGGTGCCCAACTACCGTAGTGTGGTGTATGTGTCTCATCCCCACACTTGTAAAAATTCCCCTTGATGGATGTACTTATTGTTGTTTGATTGTAAACTGCTTGGATAAAGGTATCTGGTATAAATAATTCTATTTCCCAGAAAATATCTGTCTGTGTCACCTTTGGCACAGGTACTTCAAAACCTCTGTCCTTAAGAAACTCGCGGTCTCCTGGATGGCCATATTCACAAAGTACTGTCCCTTTACTATTCATCTCAAAGTTTATGTATCCTGTGCCTTCTTCTTCAGGATAGTAGTTGGCAAAGAACTCCATACAGCTATCTCTATAGACTGGCTCATTCGCCTCTGTATAGACTGCTTTTGGCTCACTTTCTTCACATCGCATTTTAAGATAAAATCCTTCTCCTTCTACACGATATAACCACGCTTTTGTATGTGGCATATATGCCTGTCCCCATGGATAATGCGTGATAGCTAATGGTGTGATTTCTTCCCAGTCTACTTTACATTGCTTCATCTTGATACAATACGTCATATCCTACTCCTCGTTTCTAGTGTGTCATGACTTTATTTTATCACTCTTTTGTGAGAAAAGGTAGCTATGTAAAAGGCATTGAAACCCTAATGTCAGCACCAAACTTATACCGAATTGGCCTGCAAGTTTTTCATACCACCTTTGTGGTAGATAGGTAGCCATAGCACCTAGTTGCTCTTTATTTTGCCACATTGACTCAAGTTCTTTCGTCCAAAAACCAAAGTCAGACCACTTACTAGGGATCATATAGTCTGGGAGATTCACCCTTATGTCCATTGCTTGGAGTATTACATAGGATACTAAAACGGTAAAGATACACGCCACATAAAATACTCCCTTTTGCTTTCTTAAGCGATACACGTACTTGTATAACCTTATGAGACTATAAATTCCTAGTATCCATAAAGGTAAACGTACCGCATGTTCTATGAGTATGGTCGCAAACGAAAAGTTTCTGACGATTCCAGAAGGTAAGTTATATCTGAACCCTAATGTTTGTACATGGTCACGTATATTATTTACCCCCGTCATTTGAAGGCGCAGTGCCGTAAAAGATGCATCCTCTGCTTCTTCATACTTAAAAACTGCATGGTCTTTATCTTCCACTACACCTCTAACCGTATAGTTCTTCTCCCCTAGTGTCATCTCTTGGCCTACTACACGGGTATCTCCCCATAGTTCATAAGCTACTGCTGTAGTGATGACTACACCTTCTTTATCTCCCGTATAAACCCCCGTCCCATCTAGCGCTTGATTAAGGGTAAGTAGTGACATATCGCCATAAAAAGTAATGACCCGTCCCTCTGTTTTTCGGTTGAGTTCTGTGTTTTCAAATTGATGACCTACTTCTTCGTGCCAGGATACGAAAGCTCTCACCAATGGTTCGGTACTTTCTACCTCTCCTTTTTGCATCGCCTTTATTGTAGCCACATTCAGTGCTTCTTCTTCATAAGCTAACTCGACTAACTCACCATACACTGCTAACCTTTCTGCCGTTACCATACACCATCCCCAAGTCCCCAACATACATACAAGGATAGTTAGGGAAATGATAAGGCGCCTCGTCCCCATCATCATGGCTCTACGAGGCGTACACGGTCGCCTGCTTGTATCGGTTTATTAGCTTTAATAATGATTTGATCTTCTGCCATTAATGGTGCTTCTACAGCTACCGAGCTAGTATTCTTATCTTTTTCCATTACCTCTACACGTTCTGCTATCCATTCTTCACCTAAAGTGGTTGTTTTCTTTCTTGCCACAAGTATATACTTGTTACCATTCTCCTGACGTAATGCTTCTATCGGGATAATCATATTGTACTTCTCTGACTCACGGGTGACTTTCATCGTCGCTTGCATACCTGGTGTTCCCTCTGGCACCATCACTCTTACTTTCTTTTTATTGCTGGTGCTATCTGCCACGTACACAATGTTTTCTACTACTGTATCTCCTACTGGCATCTGATTACTTTCTAAAAAGATTTGTACGCTATCACCTATCTTGAGATACTTGCTTTGCTCCTCACTTAATTCTGCCTCAAAGATATAAGTACTATCATCCCCTACAAAAGTCAGTAACTCCCCGCCTGATGTCGTACCACCTTTTTCTACTTTGATGCCTTGGACAATACCATTTGTCGGTGCTACTAGTTTTCCACCTTGAGCAATGACTTCATTCATACGACTGATCTCACGCTTCTTCGTTTCTATATCTAATTGCATAAGTTGCACTTGGAGTGCTTGTTTTTGTGCATCTTGCTCATCTTCTAGGCTCATGCTCGCTTCTTCTTTTTCTGCTAGAACTAAGGCATTTTGTGCATCTAGAAGCTGTCTTTCCATATCATTCATCGCTTCTTCCTTCGCTAGTATCACATCTTCTAGCACGCGTTTCTCATCAGCTACACTTTGCTCCTTAGCCTTCACCTTTTCTTCCTCTTGCTTTAAAGCATCTTCATCTACTTCGCCATTCTGTAAGTTCTTCAGCTTCTCTTTAGCTTTTGCTAGACTTTCTTTGGCATCCTTTACTTTGCGATCCCAGTCTGACTTCGTAAAATCATACTCCATCTTTGCCCGCTCGTAATTCTGAAGCGCCATCGTTGCATCCCCACCACCAGTCATCCAGAGTTGCTCTTTTGCATCTTTTAAAGCTTTTTCTGCTCTCGCGATGGCTTTATCACTCTCGTATTGCTGCTCTTCTAGGTGTTTTTGTGCTTCTTTTACTGCTTCTTCTGCTTTTTTGATTTGCTCTTCTAGGTTAGCACCTTTGAAATCTTCTAAGACTTGCTGTGCTTCTAATAAAGCTGCTTCTGCCACTTTAATCTTTTCTTCTTGTCTTGCTACTTTAAGTGCTTCTTTTTGCTGAAGCACTACTTTATCTTCTTCAAGACGTGCGATTTTCTCTTTTGCTTTTTCTGTTGGCGTTAACGCTTGACTAAAATCTTCATTAAGCCCCATCTCCTGAAGGCGTAACTGAAGTTTTTTTAACTCTGTTTTTATATCTTCTAGTCTCTCTGTGAGTTCTTTCGTATCCAATTCTATAAGTTCCTCACCCGCTTGGACACGGTCCCCTTCTTCCACAAAAATATTCTTTACGAGGAGTCCCTTACCGACTTCCATACTTTCTTCATCCTTGGGTCTCAGTCTACCCGTAGCCTCTATCTTCTGGTCAATACGTCCAGCCTTTGGTCTACCTACTTCCGCCTTCGAAACGGTCATAGCATTTGCTGTCCGTGATACCCCTGTAAGTAGTAACATCAGCGCTAGAAATGCTGCTAATGCCTTCATGGCAAATTGTTTTACCTCTTCTTGTTTTTCTTTTTTCATCCTCTTCACCTCTCTTCTTTCTTACTCTTTAATCCCTGCCATGCGTATGCCCGCTTCTAAATCATTTTGTCCCCACACAAAGACAAGTAGTGCCGGTATCAACATCATCACTGATGCGACGACAGATATACTCAGCTTATCTATGGTGATATACGGCAAATAAAGCGACAATGGCCATAAAGATTTATCCTGCAAAAATGTCAGGGGCTGTTCAATCATATTCCAATACTCTATGAATCCTAATACAAGGGCAGATACAATTCCTGGTGCCCCTAAAGGTAGTCCTATATAGCAAAATGTTTTAAAATGTCCTGCTCCATCTATTGACGTAGCCTCTAAGATAGCCTCTGGGATGGACTTAAAAAAGCGATACATAATAAATACTGGGAAAGTCGAAAAAACCGCTGGTAGAATGATTCCTAGTCGTGTATCTAATAACTGTAGTTTATCTAGCACCAAATAATTCGGTACCATAGTCACTTGAAAAGGCATCAGCATAAGACCTATGTACATCGTGAAAAAGAACTTCTTGCAAGGAAATTCAAATCTTGCAAAAGCCCAAGCTGCCGGCATGCCAAATACGATTTGTCCTATAAGAATAGGTACCACAAGCTTCACCGAATTCCAAAACATAGCGAAAAACTCTGGCGAGTCTAGTAGTAGCTCCACCCATGGACTAAGGGTTGGATACTGTGGTAGAAGTGGCCATCTAGTCATCTCATTGCCTCCTACCAACACTGAACCAAAAGATGCATGAATCTCATCTATGGCTAAAAAAGATCCACTTATAAGCATCCATACAGGTAACCACACAAAAAGTGCCAACATACTAGCTAAAATAATAGGTATGTACTTTCTCATCATGTCTCGTCACCTCCCCATGCTTTTTGTAAGCCAATGATTAATATAAAGATAATGATTGCTACTACAGTGGCTGCTGCTGATAATTTATCGATGTCTAGTGACGTAAACCAGTTGTTAAAGAGATGCTGAAGCATATACATACTGTCATGTGGGTAATCTCCCGCGATTAAGTATGCTTCTCTAAACACCTTGAATGCATTAAGTATTGAAAGAACAACGATGGTAAAAAGAGTCGGTAAAAGTTGTGGCAAAGTAATCTTTAAGAACTGTTGCCATGCCCCTGCTCCATCTACTTTTGCTGCTTCATACACTGCTGGAGATAGTGTACTTAACCCTGCCAGCCATAGAACCATATCGTAACCTATATTACGCCACAAGTAGCTACCTACCAGTACCCAAAACGCCCAGTCTGTCTTCATCCAGTCCACACCTTCCCCGCCTAGGGACATAACGAGACTACTAAGCATACCATTCTTATGGAAAAGTACTTGCCATAGTAGTACCACCGATGCTACTGGTATCGCCATTGGTAGAAGAAAAGTCATCTTGAAGAGCTGTGCTTTCTCCCCTATCTTCTGAATCAGTAATGCCAAACCTAAAGATAAGATAATCAACAGTGGAATACACACCACCATAAATTTCAAGGTATTGCTACTGGCAAGCTTAAAAGCTTCATTTTCAAATACATTCATGTAATTTTTAGCACCTACAAACTTACCACTCATGGCACTAAAAAAAGATCTACGTATAACGTCTATAAAAGGTATAAAAATAAATACCATCACACCGATAAGACTGGGTAGCATAAAACAAAGAGTGACACCTAGGTCACTCTTTTTCTTATTCTGCAAGGTAAGCTCTGGTACGTTTTGCTGCTGCTTGTGCTGCTTCTTGTACTGTTTTTTCACCATTGAAGTATCCTTTCGTTTCTTCTACAATAAGGTCTATGAGCACTTCATCTGTATAGGCCATTACTGTAGCTTGCTCTATAATGTCTGTAAATTGTGTATAGATATCTTGGGTTACACGTACGAATGGGATTTGCTTTTCTAAGGCTATTGGCATAGAAATCATACTCTCGTCTATAACTAATGTTGATAATTCCTTCATCACTTGGCTATGTACTGGAAGTCCATCACCAAGTTGAATTTTCTGTACTTTTTCTGATAATGCAAGCTGAAGAATTTCTGTAGCAATATCTTGATGCTCACTATTTGCATTGATACCAACCATTCCTACTGGACTAAAAATACCTTGTCCATTCACTGTCATCCCTACAAATGTGCTATTACCTCTTAGTTCGTTTGCACCATTTAAGTATTCTAAGTCATTAAAAGATGCTATCTCTTGGACATTTACTTCTATATCTTTGTGTGCCATATACTCTGTAGAAAGAATCTTAAATTCAAATCCTTCTTTATCTGCAGTTACCTCTGGGTTAGATAGTGTCTTGACTGCTTCTAAGAACGTTATAAATGTATCTTCTTTGATTTGTCCTTTGTCATCTAACCATGTATGGGCTGATGCACCATAGAAAAGTTTCATTAATTTCTTTGGTGACATATCCAGAAGTACTTGCTGTCCTTCATTTGACTTCGCCCATTCTGCTAGACTCTCTAAAGTGACGTTGTCTTTTAATAATGCTTCATCTCCCCAGATTGTTGGTATGGTAAAACGAAGTGGTAAGCTATAGATGGCACCATCTTCCTCTTGGTAGGAACCTACGATATTTTGAAGCCATTGCCCTGATTCAAGTGCTTCACCTGCCCAGTCACTCATATCCAAAAGTACACCTTTTTCAATGTATGATTGTACTGGTAGTCCATCTAATAAAAGGATATCTGGGCCTTTACCTGCTAAAAGCTGAGTATTAAGGGTACGAATTGCATCTGCTTTTGTCATGCTATCTCCCTCTGTCATCCCTACCTGCATATTGATCAGTACAGATGGATTTTGACGCTGATACTCAGACACTGCTTGTCTGATAGTTGAATTATCTTTTAACATATAAAGATTAAGTTCTGTAGTCGGTGTAGCTGCTACATTTGGGTCAAACGCATATTTATAAAGCTCTTGTCCGCCTTCTTGGCTAGAGAACAAGGCTACGAATACATCATTTTCTACCTTCATATCCATTAAATAATAAGAAGGTGTACCAAAAGAACTCATTTGCCCTTCAATAATATTTTCCCAAGCACTTCCACCCTTTACAAGTCGGCTAACGCCCTCTCTACTTGCAATGTAAAGATTCCCCTTACTATCATTTGCTAAAATGTTTTCCCAACTACTTCCTTCATAGGGTACAAAAGTTTTCTCATCCCCAGATTCTATATCAAAAATAGCCACGCCACTTTTTTGAGTATCTAAAATGAATACTTCATCTTGGGAAATGGCAAAACTACTAGATGCCCCAGCACTTAAGTACTCTCTCACTACTTTACCGGTCTCTGCATCTACTCTTAATAATCCGTTATGACTCACACCTAGTCCTATATCGCCATTTGGAAATACTTTTAACTGGTCGATGTAACTTATCTTTTCATCTAATTGGAGTGGTACTTCCTTTGTCTCTCCCCCTACCACTTTTATAACATGAGGCTTGAACTCCCCATCATGATAAAGTACATAGACGTTGCCTTCTTTGTCATACTGGATTTGTATCATCTGAGCATTCGTTTGTATCAAAGCATCTAACCATGCTTCTTCTTTCTTCTCCCAAGATATGCCGTCTTTTGAGATATAAAGCGCTGGGCCTTCTTGATCAAAGCCATATAGGGTTATCACATTATCCTCGCTGATATGATAGTTCTCTACAAATTTCAAGCCCTCTGGAAGTGTCATCTCTTCTTCTACATAACGTCCCTTTGGTACATTCTTCTCATCACTAGCTTCTACATTTGGTTTTTTATCTGATGCACCGCATGCTGTAGTTCCTAAAAGCGTAGCCCCTATGAGAACCCCTGCTAACAATCTGTATAAATGCTTTTTCATTTCATTTCTCCTCTATTCTTTCTTCTGTATATCTCTATGTTAGCAACCCTTTCTCTAAAAAACCTCTAAAAAGTTTTAACTTTTTTTAAGTTTAAAGGATTTTTAGAGGCAAATAAGGTAAGATAATCTTATTGTTTTATAGGAGGTACTTTATGCGTATTTTACTCGTTGAAGATGATGAAGATTTATGCTACACAACGGCATTACAACTTAAAAATAAAGGTTACTTAGTAGATTGTTGTTACGATGGTATAGAAGCCCTTGACCTCGTGAAAAGTCAGGCCTATGACCTTATCATTCTTGATCGTATGCTTCCTTCACTGGATGGCATTGCTATTGTAAGAGCCATCCGTGCCTTACATATTACTATACCTGTCATTATGGTGACAGCACTTAGTCATATTGGTGATAAAGTAGTGGGTCTAGATGCGGGTGCAGATGACTACTTGGCTAAACCCTTTGATATACAAGAACTTCTAGCTCGTATCCGTGCACTTAGTAGACGCCCTGTGGATTGGACAACCTCTAGCGCCTTATGTTTAGGCAACACCCAGCTAGATATCCAAAACCTCACACTCACTACCCCTACGTCTTCGTGTTCACTCTCAAAAAAAGAAGCTCTTCTTTTTGAAGCTTTCTTTAAGCAACCCCAAACGACTCTTCCTCGTACACTGCTTATCTCTCGTGTCTGGGGTGCTGATGCTGCTATTGAAGAAGGCAATCTAGATAACTATATCCATTTTCTAAGACGTAGACTTCTAACCGTTAATAGTAATCTCCAACTGAAGACTATTCGTGGGATAGGGTACTTACTGGAGGCTGCTGATGCTTAAGTCACTCCGTATGCACCTTACTTTACTATGTACTTGTATCACAAGTCTTATCTTACTCATCGTATGTCTCATGTCTTTGCAAATTTCAGAAGCTCAACTTGCTTCTAGAAATCAACTTGCTTTTGAAGCACAGCTCCAAACCATTGCTTATCAGCTTCAAAGTCAGCAGACTATCAAGTCTTCTTGGCTTGCAAAACTAGAGACTGATTACAATGCTATCATCTCTATCCAAGATAATGGTGCCCCTTTCCTCTTCAAAGGTGCATGGCTACCAGACACCCCTAGGGATACCCTTATTCATAATGCTCATGTACTCGGCAAAACAAAATACAACTTCGATATTACACTTCACCCTACTTCTAGCCTCTCTCCACCTAAAGCTTTCTTTCAAATGCAAGGTGAACATGATGAGTATTACCGCGTAGGCCTTATCACTCTCCCTGCCGCTAGAGGATTTCATAGTGTAACACTCCTACAAGATATGACTGAGGAACACCTAAGTATCTGGCATACGCGTATCCTTTTCTTCACGATTAGTTTGATAGGCCTTACCCTCTTAGGAATCTTTAGTTATTGGTTTGCAGGTCGTGCGATTCTACCTATTGAAACCAACAAACGTAAGCAGACAGATTTCATTGCAGCTGCATCTCACGAACTCAAGTCTCCTTTAGCAGTGATCAAAAATAATAATGCGCTTATTCAAGACGGCACCCCTGACATCATTTCTTTTACCACCCAGATTGAAAAAGAATGTAATCGTATGGCTAGATTAGTGGATGATCTGCTTCTCCTTACGACTGCTGATGCTAATACTTGGTCTATCAAAAAAGAACCTGTAGATATAGATACTTTACTTATTGAATTACTGGATAATTATCTCTCCCTCGCTCATCAAAAGAATTTAACCCTAAATTTATCCTTACCAGACCATGCATTAGCCCCACTTCCATGTGATAAAGAACGTATCCTCCAAGTACTCTGCATACTGATAGATAATGCCCTTTGCTATGTACCACCTAACGGTCACATCACGCTGGTTCTTACCACAGCGTCTCATCACCTCACACTAAAAGTAGTTGATGATGGTCATGGTATTCCTGCTGAGCATCATTCTCACATCTTTGACCGATTCTACCGCGTAGATGCCTCTAGGAAAGATAAGAATCACTACGGTTTAGGACTTAGCATTGCTACTGAGATGATTAAGCTTCACCAAGGTACCCTTACATTAGAAGATACGCCTGATGGGGGTTGTACCTTTGTGATTAGGCTACCTTATAAAAGTCTATAAACTAAAAATACAGTAACCACTTATGGCTACTGTATTTTTATATACTTCTCTTATTTTACTATTTCAAAAGCCTCTCCTACTTGTACATCATTTTCGTAAAGTGCAAGTGTAAGTGTAGTTGCTTCTTCTACAAAGCTCTGTGATTCTGATGTTACTACAAGTTCACCTGTTCCATCAAAGATTCCTTCTGCTTCAAAAATAATTTCATTGCCTTTTTCATCGACACCTCTTACCTCAATAAATCCTTCTCTACCTTCTTTTCCACTATAAATAATTTTCTGTCCTACTTCATTAGACTCGTATCTATCTAGTGTAATTTCTTTTCCATTTTTTAAACTATATGTCTTTTGAATCTCTACAACTTGTGTATCTGCTCTTAATGCATCTCCATTTGTTTTAAACTCAAAATTCCAATGTGGTGATCTTGTAACGTTTGTAAGCGGTGTTGTAAGCTGTACCTTTACATCAATATCACCTTGTGGCATTTCTTCTAACGGGAAGCTAATAAGTGTTACTGCTGTCGTATCATTTATTATTTTTGTCGTTCCTGATGCTCCCTTATTTACATCTTTTCCATTAATATAAATGCGTCCTAGTGGCGCTGAAAAATTCTCCTTCTCAATCTTATCCATTGTCGTTGTTACCGATACAAGTAGTTCATTATTGTTAAGGATAACTTCATTTATCTTAATTGCAATTCCTTCTTTTGTAACTTCTTGACCTACTATTGTTTCATAAGATGCGAGGTTCTTTTCAATACCTAACAAATGTGCTATCTTATACATCGTTTCATTACTTGTAGCCATACTTGGTATAGTTCCCATCGCGCCAAAAGCAATGACTGCTGCTGCAGCTACACCTACATATTTTTTATACCCACCATTCACTTTATTGTCTCTTACTTTATCGCTAAATTTTTTCATCATTCTTTTCTCCTC
>JBOFIT010000159.1:0-6511 GCA_051650305.1 Cellulosilyticaceae bacterium | reverse complement strand
GAAGTAGTAAGTGTACCTGAAGTAGTAAGTGTACCTGAAGTAGTAAGTGTACCTGAAGTAGTAAGTGTACCTGAAGTAGTAAGTGTACCTGAAGTAGTAAGCGTGCCTGAAGCAGCAAGTACACCAGAAGTAGTAAGTGTACCTGAAGTAGTAAGTGTACCTGAAGTAGTAAGCGTACCTGAAGTAGCAAGCACATTGACATCACCTGAACCACTCACAGAAGAACCAGCAGCTACAGATATTTGGGAAACACTAAAAACTCAATGTATCGATTACTATGGTCCTGTATGTGAACTATGTGGCTTTGATTTTGGCTATACCTATGGCAGTGCAGTGGATGGATTCATCCATATTCATTGTATTGATCCTGCCAAGTGCCAGACACCTGAAGCTATCAACCCACAAGAAGACCTTATACCCATTTGCTGTAACTGCGAAACTGTAATGGCTCAGCGTACGCCAGCTTACACAGCAGATGAAGTACGTGCAATGGTAGAGGAAAATAGAAATTAGATTTCCCTGGAAATAAATGGATAAAAGGAGGGTGGCATACATGTCATTCTCCTTTTCTTACTTTTTTGCGTTTGAAATAGACAGAAAGCACTTTATGTGTATAAATAGACAAACATGGCTAGGGATAACCTCTAAATTTGGATATATTAACGATGTTTATGTTAACCTATGGCTTTATCCTTCTTTTTAATGTATGATAGATAAAAATGTTAAAAGGTTATACAGACGATGACATCTAGAGGAGGACTTTATTATGGACGGATTAAGCAAAGAAAGCTTACGTAAAATATACAATCAAATGAGCCCCTTTGAATTCAAAGAAAAGCTCATATCACTTGCTACGAAGCATTTACCATCACAAGAGAAATTACTTGATGCGGGTAGAGGGAACCCGAACTGGACAGCGACTTTACCGAGAGAAGCCTTTTTTACATTTGGTCAATTTGCTGTCTTAGAAACACAACGCACATGGCAATGTGATCATTTAGCAGGCATGCCGGGGCGCGTCGGGATTGCTGCCAGGTTACTTGATTATCTTGAAGCACATCCACATATGCCAGGCCGTGAACTTTTATTACAAATCCTTACTTACGGCGAAGTAGAGCTTGGTATGGACAAAGATACGTGGATTCACATTTTAGTAGATGGCATTATCGGAGACAACTATCCTTATCCAGATCGTATGTTAAGAGGGATTGAAGAGACAGTTGCTAATTATCTCCTTAAGGAACTTTGTCCTACAATGGATAATGCCAGCGCCTTTGAAGTTTTCGCAACAGAGGGCGGTTCTGCTGGTATGTGTTATCTTTTCGATTCACTTCTTCAAAACCATTTGCTTCAAAAAGGGGATACCATTGCTTTAATGACACCTATTTTTACCCCTTACTTGGAAATCCCAGCTTTACCACAGTATGATTTCAATGTGGTTTTAATCGGTGCAGATGAAGTAGATGAAGAAGGTCGCACCACATGGCAGTACACTGCAAAAGCAATTGAACCTTTAAAAGATCCAAAAGTTAAAGCTGTTTTTATTGTCAATCCAAACAATCCTGGTTCTATTGCCTTAAGTCCTACAAGTAAAAACTACTTAGTAGACTTAGTTAAAAATGAACGTAAGGACCTAATGATCATTACAGATGATGTCTATAGTACTTTTGTAGAACAATTCTCATCGTTATTAGAGGAGATTCCTTATAATACCTTATGTGTGTATTCACTTTCCAAGTACTTTGGTGTGACAGGCTGGCGTTTAGGCGCGATTATGCTTCAAAAAGAAAATATCTTTAATGAGCTGATTGATAACCTTCCACAAGATTTAAAAGCCCATGCAAATCATCGTTATCACCACATTACCACAGCACCTGAAGAATTGGGCTTTATTGACCGTATTGTAGCAGATAGTCGACAAGTAGCCCTTAATCATACAGCAGGACTTTCGACACCACAGCAAGTACAGATGGCATTCTTCTGTATCTTTGCTTTATGTGATAAAGACGATCAATATAAAAAATTAGCTATGTCTATTTGTCATAAACGTAAACAAGCTTTATGTGATGGCCTAGGAATTTTATTTACACCCCAAGCCTTAGATGCTGCTTATTACACAGAAATCAATTTAATGGAATGGGCTACATCGTATGATTCAGATTTTGCAGCTTATTTAGAAGCACATTTCTCACTCCTTGATGTCCTTTATAGCTTAGCAAAAGACCATCACACCATTCTTTTACGAGGGGATGCTTTTGCATCATCTAAGTGGGGGCTTCGTATTTCTCTTGCAAACTTATATGAAGAAGACTATTATAAGATAGGTAAGGCTATCGCAAGTGTCTTTAATGACTTAATTGATAGCTGGCAGAAGACTAAAGACAAGAGGTGATATAATGTCAAATTGTAGTACATGTCCATCACATGGGTCTTGCTCTAAAGATCAAGCTCAGTGTGGCATTGAAAACAATCCCCACAATAACATCAAGCATGTCATTGGTGTTATGAGTGGTAAAGGTGGCGTTGGTAAATCAAGTATGTCTGTAATGATTGCTAAAGAACTTTGTAGATTAGGCTATAAAGTAGGTATTTTAGATGCAGATATTACAGGGCCAAGTGTACCAAGACTTTTACAACTAGGAAGTCCAATGGTCGAAACAGATGGTCAAAACATGATTCCACCTGTATCGAAAGAAGGCATTAAAGTAATGTCCTTAAACTTATTGATTGATGAAGAGACTCAGCCTGTAGTATGGCGTGGTCCAGTGATTGCTGGTGTCATCAAGCAATTTTGGAATGAAGTCATCTGGGGCGAACTTGATTATTTAGTAATCGATATGCCACCAGGTACAGGTGATGTACCTTTAACAGTTGGCCAAGCTATTCCTGTATCAGGTATGGTCATGGTATCTGTACCACAAGACTTCATCTCTATGATCGTCGCAAAATCAGTGCATATGGTAAAGAAACTTAATATTCCTATCCTTGGTGTTATCGAGAATATGAGTTACATTGCATGTCCTGATTGTGATAAGAAAATCAAACTTTATGAAGGTGAAGATACACAAAGCTTCCTCGCGTCTCTTGACCTTGAACTTCTAGGAGAAATCCCAATGGTTAGAGGCATTAGTAATCTTTCTGTGCATGAAGCTTATGAAGATGAACGCCAAGAGATTATGGCACCTATCGTTAAACGTATACTTGAAAAACTTTAAAAAGTCAAAAGGCTACCTCTCAGAGGTAGCTTTTTTGATTCTTTATTAAATTTTTAGAATATTATTTACTTAATTTCCGCTATTTGATAAAATCGAGGGATAATGGATGAATACAAGGGGTGAATAAAGTGAATTATACATTGGGAATTGATGCCGGTTCCACAACCTTAAAGCTAGTCGTATTAGATGAGATGAATCAAGTTGTTTATAAAAGTTATGAGAGACATTACTCTCAAATTAAACCGATTCTTATCAGACGACTAGAAGAGCTGAGACCGTTATTAGAAAAACATATCCTTAAAATCGTTTTTACAGGCTCGGCTGGGGTAGGCTATGCAACGCAGCTTAAGCTTCCTTTTGTTCAAGAAGTATTCGGCACAGCTTTAGCAGTAGAAAAGCTACTGCCTGAAATAGATGTGGTCATTGAACTAGGTGGAGAGGATGCTAAGCTCATTTTCTTAACAGGCGGGCTAGAAGAGCGTATGAATTCTAGTTGTGCGGGCGGAACCGGTGCCTTTATTGACCAGATGGCTTCACTGATGCATGTATCAGTGGATACACTGGATGAGCTCAGCTTACAAGCTGACCAACTTTATCCCATTGCTTCAAGATGTGGTGTGTTTGCTAAGTCAGATATTCAGCCCCTTCTTAATCAAGGTGCAAAAAAAGAAGCGATTGCTGCAAGTATTTTTCAAGCAGTCGTCGATCAAACCATTGGTGGCTTAGCACAAGGACGAAGCATCAAAGGCAATGTCCTTTTTCTAGGTGGACCGTTGCATTTTTATAAGGGGCTTCAGAAGCGTTTTATTGAGACCCTTCATTTATCTGAAGAGCAAAGTGTATTCACAGAGAATGCTCAAGTCTTTGTGGCAATTGGCGCAGCTTTATACGCCAAGGAAACGGAAGGTAGTATGAGCTATGAGATGCTTCTCGAAGCATTAGGACGTTTTTCAACCACTGTTCAGACACAGAAGTACTTGCCACCCCTTTTCACATCAGAAAGTGCTTATGAGACTTTCAGTCATCGTCACCAAAAAGCATCTGTACCTTGTCAGTCGATAGAAAATTATAAGGGTGATGTCTTTTTGGGCATTGACGCTGGGTCCACCACTACAAAGATGGTACTCATCGATGAAGCAGGTGCTATTCTTTACCAGTACTATGCTTCAAATAAAGGCAATCCTATCCAAGTTGTGCGGGAGCAGCTTTTACATATTTATCAACTTTACGGAGATCGTATCCGTATCGCTTCCACAGCCGTTACAGGCTATGGAGAAGAGCTCATAAAAGAAGGTTTTCATATCGACTATGGCATTGTTGAGACGTTGGCCCACTATACAGCCGCACATTATTTTAATCCCCAAGTGGACTTTATCTTAGATATCGGTGGTCAAGATATCAAATGCTTTAAGATTGAAAAGGGTGTGGTCACACATATTTTACTTAATGAGGCGTGTTCCTCTGGTTGTGGTTCTTTCATTGAAAGTTTTGCACTTCAGCTAGGGTATTCTATTGAAGACTTTGCACGATTAGGTCTGTATGCAGAGCATCCAGTGGATTTAGGCTCACGATGCACCGTATTTATGAATTCCTCTGTGAAAGAAGCACAAAAAAATGGTGCTACCTTACCAGATATCGCAGCTGGGCTTGCGATTAGTGTGGTTAAAAATGCCATTTATAAAGTCATCAGAGCCAGTGATTCGTCTGAACTTGGTCAGCATATCGTTGTCCAAGGGGGGACCCTTTATAATGATGCCATCTTAAGAAGTCTTGAACTTGAGCTAGACCGTGAAGTAATTCGTCCCAATGTAGCAGGGTTAATGGGCGCTTATGGTTGTGCCTTGTATGCTAAAAACCACGGCACACACCTTTCCTCAGTGCTGAGTCATGATGAATTAGTAGCATTCAAGCATTTTTCTCAAGTTGCACAATGTAAGCTGTGCCATAACAAATGTACGCTGACCATTAATACTTTTAATGGCCATAAGCGTTATATTTCTGGAAACAAATGCTCGAAGCCTGAAGGTCATAGTGGTGAAGACCATTTGCCCAATCTTTATGCTTATAAATACAATCTTTTGAAAGCCTTGTCTTACACCAAAGGCTGGAGAAAAGAAACCATTGGCATACCTTTGGCCTTAAATATGTATGAAAACTTACCTTTCTGGCATGCGTTTTTTGCAACCCTAGGGTTTAATATCAAATTATCAGGGCCATCCAATAAAAAACTGTACACCAAAGGCCAGCATACCATTCCTTCTGATACGATTTGCTACCCAGCGAAGCTTACCCATGGCCATATCTTACAGTTAATCGAAGAAGAAGTGCCTTATATCTTTTATCCTTGTATGTCTTACAACTTCGATGAAAAGCTAGCTGATAATTGCTATAACTGTCCTGTTGTAGCGTATTATCCTGAAGTCATTAGTGCCAATATGGAGGCCATAAGTAAAGTAACCATGATAAGCCCTTATCTTTCTTTTAATGAACCGAAGCAACTGGCAAAAAATCTTTTTGAAGCCTTGCATCCTGCTTTTAAAGATATCACTTTAAAGCACATTAAAGGTGCTCTTGAAAAAGCGTATCAGGCGTATCATAGTTTTCATGAAGCCTTAGCTGTAAAATGTCAGGAAAGTCTGGCATATGCCAAAGCACATCAGCTACCCATTGCTATTTTGTGTGGTAGGCCCTACCATATAGACCCTGAAATCAACCATGGGATCGATAAACTTTTGACCAGTCTAGGTGTGGTTGTGATCAGTGAAGATGCACTTAAACCTATGATGACAAAACCATCCACACAGATTCTTAATCAATGGACCTACCAAGCGCGTATGTATGGCGCAGCCTATGAAGCAGGGAAAGAACCACTCAGTCAGCTCATCCAGCTGGTATCCTTTGGTTGCGGAACAGATGCTGTTACGACGGATGAGATGAACCGCATTTTAGCTGAAGTAGGAAAGATGTATACACAACTTAAAATAGACGAGACAGCTAATTTAGGAGCTGCCAAAATTCGTATTCGAAGTATGCTTGCTGCTACTTCGTTACAAGGGGAGATGAAGTAATGACTGTTTTTACAGAAGCAATGAAAAAGACCCATACTATACTGATACCCAATATGCTTCCTATACACTTTAAGCTTGTCGGCAGTGTCCTTGAAAAAGAAGGCTATCATATTAGTTTTTTTGAAGAAGGCAATCCACAGCTGATTCGTCATGAAGGGCTGAAATGCGTCCATAACGATATGTGCTATCCAGCACTCCTTGTCATTGGGGAGATGATGGCTGCTTTAA
>JBOFIT010000158.1:0-7977 GCA_051650305.1 Cellulosilyticaceae bacterium | reverse complement strand
TGGCTAATGCCGAAAAAACACCAATCACAGTATCTGTATTTTGTGGGTACTTATAACTAAAGTACGTGATACATCCCCCTAATAAAAGTGCAAATACAAGCATCCCCCACGTAGGGTATGTAAATCCCATTGCCACGCCAATACCGATACCTGTCAGCGCACTATGCCCAATGGCATCTGAGAAAAAAGCCATCTTCTGATTCACCACCATGGTACTTAAAAGCCCTAAGATTGGCGCCGCTAGTATCACACCTAGAAAAGCGTTTTTCATAAACGTCATCTTTAAAAACTCAAAAGGCAACAAAAAATCCATCATGCTATAGAGAGTACTCATGATCGTACTGGCTTCCATATCATCACTCCTTTCGCTTGTTCTTTGACCACCGCTGGTGCTCCTTCAGCCACGATTTGTTTATTTAAAAGCACCGCTCGGTCACAAATATCCTCTAGCAAGTCTAGTTCATGGGTGATGAGTACAATGGCCATTTGATACTTCTCTCTTAGTTTTTTGACCGTTTCGTAGAAAACTTGCTGTCCATTGACATCCACTCCTGATACAGGCTCATCCAATAGCAAAAGCTGTGGGGTAGGAAGCAGTGCAAGAGCTAAGAGTACCCGCTGCAATTCCCCACCTGAAAGCAAACCAATCTGCCGATGGAGCACATAGTCTATCCCTACTTCTTCTAGAGCCTTCTGCACTTCTAACCTAAATGCTTTTGTAATGGGTAACCACGCTGGTCTCCTCGTCAAGCATATGGCAAAAAGCTCCTCCACTGTCAGTGGTGTGGATAAATCGAAATGTAATTGTTGAGGTACATAGCCGATAATAGGCCTACCCTTATGTTTTTGTAGGTCATTGGCAAAGATCACATCCCCCGTATGATGTATTTCCCCTAATAGCGTTCGAAACAAAGTCGTCTTTCCTGCCCCATTGGGTCCAATGATGGCAAGGATTTCATTGCAATATATCTGTAAGTTAATAGCCTCTAAAATAACGTTCTGCCGATCCTTTACGCCTATAGCTTCTAACGTTGTACAGCACACCCTGCACTGCTCCATTTACTTCATCCCCTTTATGATTCCTTGATTGCCTTTCATCCGTTCGATATAAGGCATCCCACATGCTTCATCTTCTGTGGCAGGTGTATTCACCCCATCTAGTACGACTACGTCACATCCTGTCGCTTCTTTAAGGGTCTTGAGAATGCCCAAACTTTCATACTTTGCTTCCGTTACAATGGCCCTAGCACCTGCATCTTGCATCGTCCCTATAATTGCCTCTACTTGCTTAGGTGAAGGATTCTCATAACTACCTTCTGCCAGTGTCGCCACTACCTTCACGCCCATGTCTTCTAACATATATTGAAACGTATCATGTAGCATCATAACAGCTACTGATTCTTTCACCACGCAGTCTGCTTCCAGTTGCTTCACAGCCACTGTATAAGCCTTACTGTTTGCTACATAGATTTGTTCATAGTCAGGATCCTGAGTAATGAGCGCTTCTGTAATAGTCTGAATCTGACTTGCTGCCCCTTTTAAACTTAGCCAAACATGTGGATTCTCTCCATGTGCTTCATGCTCTGTATGGGCTTCGTGGTCGTCTTGAAGTGTGTGTGTACATGTATCTTCCGTAACGTGATCAGCTTCCCATTGTTCACTTGCATTGACCACTTGCAAGTCGGGATACTGCTTAAGGATACTATATAACATGCTCTCTTCCTCTTTACCACCCATAATAAAAACATCTGCTTGATGGATTTTTTTCATATCTTCAGTGGTAAGTTGGTAATCATGCAGACACCCCACGTCCTTACTCACCATATTGATCACCTGTGTATCTGCACCTTCTGCAATGACCTTTGTATGTAAATAAAGCGGATACGACGATGTGACCACTGTTAGGGATGTATCCTCTGCTCCCTCTTGGTCTTTAGGTTGTCTTTGCTGATACTTATAGCCTATAAAACATAGATAAAGAACTGCTAGTATAAGCCATACACACCACTTGATTTGTCGTTTTTTCCCCATTAGATTCCTTCCTTTCCTTTCGCTACACTCATTATATGTCTCTTTGTCAAGTTTATGTTTGCTAGGGTTCTCTTCTTCATTTTCCCATTTCACCTATTCAACCTCCTAAAAATCCTCTATAATAAGGATACACTATCCAATGACGAAAGGATCAATCAAATGAACTATACTTTACAAAACAACTTACTTACTGCCACCATTAAATCAAGTGGTGCCGAACTCTGTTCGTTAAAAGACCACACAGGAACTGAACACATATGGACTGGGGACAGCCGTTACTGGGGACGCCATACACCTGTACTTTTCCCTTTAGTCGGCAAAGTTCTTGATAATACTTATACACATAACGGCAAAGATTATAGCGTGGGTCAGCACGGTTTTGCACGTGACTTAGACTTCGAAGTTACGCACCAAACACCAACAGCCATTACTTTTGCACTCACTGCAAACGATCACACCCTTACGATGTATCCATTCCTTTTCGAACTTCGTATTACTTACACACTTGAAGGTCACACCCTTGCCATTACTTACGATGTGCATAATGCTGATAAAGAAACCATTGGCTTCAAAATCGGCGCACACCCTGGCTTTATGTGTCCTGTCTATGACAATGAGACAATGGAAGATTACTACTTCCAATTCCCGAAAGAAGAGACGGCTACTTCCTTAGCACTTGTAGACCCTGGTTACTTCAAGGCTGAAACCACTACTTGGACAGGTACCACTTTACCTATCTCTCCAGAACTTTTCAAGGATGATGCTCTCGTATTCACTAACCTTAAAAGTTCATCGATTGCATTACGTTCAAAGAAACGTACTAGCTATCTAGAAGTAGGCTTTGAAGGCTTCCCATTTTTAGGCCTTTGGTCACCACATACACCTTCACCATTCGTCTGTATCGAACCTTGGTTTGGCCATGCGGATTATGTGGATGAATCACGTGAATGGATGGCAAAAAAAGACCTTGTCATGTTAGAGCCTGCTAAAACCTTTAGTTGTACCCATACAATGACACTTCACTTAGAGTAATTCTCATACATGATTCACACAAAAGAAGGACTTGCCCTGCAAGTCCTTCTTTTGTTTCATGGTCATAGCCTTCTTTAAAGGTTGCATATATTAGAGGTAGTAAACCTTTATGAAAGGAGGGTGTCCCATGTCACCTACATCCCTTTATCCCCCTATTTTATCGAGGCAATCCACCGGCTCTCTCATTGTAGACGTTACTTCTGACCCAAACTTAGGTCCTATCAAACCTTTGGCTGACACACCTGTCGTTATTAAACGCTACAAAAAAGATGGTACTTCTGAGACAATTGCCGAATTACTTACTGATCGCAATGGCCAAACCCCTCTTATTGAACTTGACGCACCACCTGATGAGCTTACCCAACAGCCTGATCCTAAAGCCACACCTTTTGTGTATTTCACCATAGAAGTGGCTAGAGAAGGGTACATTCCTACTATCGTTACAGGCTCTCAGATTTTCTCTACTATTCAGTCCATTCAGCCCGTCTACCTCACGCCACGTCTCACTCGTCAGACACCACCCACAAAAACAGATGATATTTACATTGGTCCACCCACACTTTACGGCGATTACCCACCTAAAATTCCTGAAGCTAAAATTAAAGACACCAATACGCCAGGCTTTATCGTTCTTAGCTCTGTTGTCGTCCCTGAATTCGTCATCGTCCATGACGGTTCACCCAGCAACAATAGTGCACCTAACTATACGGTACCTTTCAAAGACTACATTAAAAATGTAGCCTCCTCTGAAATCTACCCTACTTGGCCAAAAGAAACCATACGTGCCAACTGTACGGCCATTACATCCTTTACGTTAAACCGTATCTTTACTGAATGGTACCGTAATAAAGGTAAAAACTTCACCATTACCAATTCTACCGCCTATGACCATGCCTTTTTCTATGGTCGCAATATCTTTGATACTATTTCACAAGTGGTGGATGAGATGTTTGATAACTATATCAAACTCCCTAACGTCACCCAACCACTTCTTAGCCAATACTGTGATGGCGCTAGAGTCTCATGTCCCAACTGGATGAGTCAATGGGGAAGTAAAGATCTAGGGGATGATGGTCTTTCCTCTGATAAAATCTTACGTTTCTACTACGGTGATGACATTATCATTGCCGAGGCACCGGTGGTCACTGGGAATCCTGAATCTTATCCCGGCAAGCCCTTAAAACTTGGTGATAGTGGACCTAGTGTACGTGCCATCCAAGAGCAACTCAACCGCATCTCCAATAATTATCCGCTCATTCCTAAGATAAAAACCAATGGTGTCTTTGACGAAGCTACCCAAACGGCGGTGAAAACGTTCCAGAAAATCTTCCACCTACCACAAGATGGTGTCGTAGGCAAAACCACTTGGTACAAAATATCCGAAATTTATGTTGCTGTGACGAAAATAGCCGAATTATTACCTTAAACTTAAGCATTGCCCAAGACTAGATAGGGCAATGCTTTTATTTTTTAAATTATTATGATATATTATGACTAGATAGATATTTTTATAATTTTTAGGGGGTTTTTTATGTTTAATCGTATACGATCTGTTAAATGGCGCTTTTTGCCTATTTTTTTACTTTTTACAGTCTATCCTTTAATTGTACGTCTCGTCCATTTTAAGTTAGATGCATCCTATCAAGCGCTTTACCTTAGTGAAACTTCAAAAGATTGGTTTTTCTACTACAAATCCGTCGCCTTTATCCTACTCACCGTATGGATGCTCTTATGCATCGTAGCTTTACGTAAGAAAATTAAGCTCCACCGCGATGTGTGGTTTCAGTGTTACTACTTACTAGGCGGTGTCTTTATTATCACTAGCTTACTTTCTGCTTTCTTTTCTGACTACCGTACTTGTTCTGTCATCGGTGCACCGACTCGTTTTGAAGGAATAGGCGTCATTGTATGCTACATCATGGTGATGTTTTATACTTTCTTTGTATTTGAAGAAAAGAAATCTTTCAAGTATATGCTTATAGGCCTTATGATTCTTGTATTAATTCAGTTGATATTAGGCATCAGTCAATTTATAGGCTATGACTTAATGAATATGAAGTGGATTAGAGACTTTATCTCTCCAGGAGAAATCGAGCAATATTACTACTTCTCACCTGGCACAGAACCACTGTTTTTACAAACACAGCCGGGTGCTTGGACAGGCAGTATCGGCAATAAAAACTACTCAGGAAGCTTTATTGCACTTGCTTTACCTCTCCTTGCTACCCTTACATGGTTCTGCAAGAAGAAATGGCTACAAGTCGCTTTATTTTTCACTACTTTAGCAAGTATTTTCATTATGTTTGCTTGTCAATCACAAGCTGGACAAGTCGGTATTGCTTGTGTATTTATAGCTTTTGTCATTTTATTCTTTAAGGCTTTTCCAACAGCTGTACATACTTTTAAAACATCGGATATGCGTAAAAAAACAAAGTACCTCTCACTCACTCTTTTTATGGTAGTGTATCTCACTTTTACACTTTATGTGACCGGGGCTTCTAGAGAAATTCACAATATGTTTTATTCCATCGGTGTTTCCCTTGGCATAGTAGAAGAAAAAGTAGACACTGCTTTAAAGTCACCACAAGTTGTAGATTTCACCTTCGATACCCACAAAGTAAATATAATTACTGAAGACGGTAATACCCTTCATATAACAGTCACACCAGATGCACTTAAGTTTGTAGATCAAGACGGCAACGTCCTTACTGCCACTGAATTCGAACCTGGGTCTTTCGTACTGAAAGCGCCTGCATTTTATAACTACACCTTCTCCATCAATCGTGCTGAAGCTGAAAGCTGCTTATTCTTTTTACTTATGTCTGAATCTGGGGATTTAAGTGCACAATGTGGCTTCTTAATGGACCAGACTGGCAAAGTATCCCTGGTTAACTACAGCACCCTTCAACCTATCGAAATAGATACACCACCTACACTAGGTTTTGAAGGTCATGAACGCCTTGGTTCTGGTCGTGGTTACATATGGTCTAGAAGCTTACCACTCCTTAAGGATTATATACTTTTAGGCGAAGGCCCGGACACCTTTATTTATGCCTTTCCTCAAAACGACTTTTGGGGCAAGTGGCAACATATGGGGAATCCTTTTATTGTGGTTGATAAACCTCATAATACTTTTTTACAAATCTGGATTAACCAAGGCTTCATCGCACTTCTTGCTTTTGTACTCATCAATGCCATTTATCTCTTCCATTGCATGAAGCTCTATGCCTTTAAGAAAACCTATAACTTCAATGAAGCCATAGGTATAGGGATTATGCTAGGTGTGGTTGGCTACCTTGTGGCAAGTTTCTTCAACGATACCACCCTTTCTGTCACACCACTCTATTTTGCTCTTCTAGGTAGTGGTATGGCGTATAATCGTATCTATACACTCGCTCCTTCAGAAGAACCCGCTGAAGGAGTGCAAGACTGACACAAAACAAACCCTCGTCACTAGATGAGGGTTTACTTTTTTTGTGGTTTGTTTCATAATAAAGCAATAACACATAAGATAAGGGAGTTTTTGTATGAGTATTGTATTTCACCAAACCATCGTGCATTTATTAGATAACACTTTAGATATACCACTACTTTCTAGTGGCCCACTAACTTTATCAGACGAGACTGAAGCTTTCATCACTTCCCATATGCTGAAGCTTCTAGAAAACATGAGTTTATCCAACGGTACTTTCACCGAAGAATCTGACTATGGCAAGCTTTTCCGCCAAGGTGACTATGATTTTTATGAGCTTTCTTGCAACCTTGCAAGACAAATCTTTGCTTATATGAAAAACTATGCAGGCATCCCAAGTGGGGATTTAATTATTGCTGATTTTACCAGAGATACCACTCACTATTTTGGTTTCTTTAAAGTCAACTACAAAGAAGCTTTCACCCATTACGTAGACCAAGGGGCTGAAGGGGCTTGTAATACTTTGATTAAACATAAAAGCATCTTCCCTGATAGCTCCAGTAAAATCCAAGAAGCGGTCTTAGTAGACTTATCCTCTTTGCAACTGGATGTGGTAGATACCTTAAAAGAAAAATACTTAAAAGACTTACTTGGGTTCACCAGTTCCTTAACGGTCAAAGAGAAAATCAAAGTGGTGGAGCACGTGATGAATGAAGCCATCGAAGAAAACTTTGAAAATAAATTAGAGGCCATGTCCTTTGTAAAAAACAATATCGCGAAAAGCATCAGTAGCTCTTCCAGCATTATGCTAGAGGAAATCCTCGAAGAAACTTTCGGTGAACATGAAGCTATCATCGATACCTGTCTTTCGAAATGCGAAGCTTTCGGCCTCACTGAGAAAACCATCCCTTTGCCTAAAGCGGAAACAACTTATAAAAAGTACGCTTCTCATAAGCTTAAGACCAATACAGGGATTGAACTCAAACTACCAACCGAAATGCTTAACGACCCAAATATCATTGAGTTCATCAACAACCCTGACGGTACCATTTCTATCGTCCTTAAAAACATTGCCGAACTTATTAATAAATAATAAAAAGCCAGTCTTCTGCGAGGGAAGACTGGCTTTTCGTTGGTTATTCAGTTCGTATCGCACTAAGTGCTGAAAGCTTCATGGCACGTCTCGCTGGGAAGTACCCTGACACAAGACCAATTAATGTGGAGAATACGAGAGCCGCTCCTGCCAACCATACTGGTATTTCAGAGATAGCACCGCCACCGCCCATCATTAGACTTGCTGCGATTTGTGGTCCAAATTGGTTCATAATAAAGGATATACCGTAGGAGAAGATAACCCCTACTGTACCGCCTATGGCACCAATCATTAGCGCTTCCATTAAGAACATCTTCTTAATATCTGTAAGCTTAGCACCAATTACTTTCATAACCCCTATTTCTTTTGTACGTTCATAAATAGACATCATCATCGTATTGGTAATACC
>JBOFIT010000157.1:0-6207 GCA_051650305.1 Cellulosilyticaceae bacterium | reverse complement strand
AAAAAAAATATTATTGCAGCATTAATCAATGAGTATGACATTCAGAGTGCTCAGGATATTCAGGATGCACTTAAAGACTTGCTTGGGGGAACGATTAAAGAAATGATGGAAACAGAAATGGATCATCACTTAGGCTATGAAAGCTATCAACGTTCAGAAAATACTAATGCACGTAACGGACACAAGTCTAAGACAGTCCGTAGTCACTATGGTGAAGTAGAACTTGAAGTACCTCAAGATCGAGAAAGTACCTTTGAACCTCAAATTGTTCGTAAACGACAGAAAGATATTTCTCAAATTGATGAGAAGATTATTTCAATGTATGCACGCGGTCTTACAACAAGACAAATATCAGAACAAATTCAAGAAATCTATGGCTTTGAAGTCAGTGAAGGCTTTGTTTCTGACGTGACAGATAAACTTTTACCTGAAATTGAAGATTGGCAGCATCGTGCTCTTTCATCAGTTTACCCTATTGTCTTTATTGATGCTGTTCATTTTTCAGTAAAGGATAATCACGTTATTAAAAAGTTAGCAGCCTATGTCATTCTAGGCGTTACAATGGATGGGCATAAGGAAGTTTTAAGTATTCAAGTGGGTCAAAATGAAAGTAGTAAATATTGGCTTAGTGTATTAAATGAGCTCAAAAATAGAGGTGTCAAAGATATCCTTATTCTTTGTGCGGATGGGCTTACAGGTATGAAAGAATCGGTTCAAGTAGCCTTTCCAGAAACGGAATATCAGCGTTGTATTGTGCACCAAGTACGAAATACCTTAAAGTATGTATCAGATAAGGATAAGAAGGCTTTTGCAACTGATTTAAAGACAATCTACCATGCTTCAAGCGAAGAACAAGCCTATGAAAGGATGATAGAGGTAACTGAAAAATGGGATCAGCATTATCCGTATGCTATGAAGAGCTGGCATAACAACTGGGATGTAATTAGTCCAATCTTCAAGTTCTCAGCTGATGTAAGAAAGGTTATTTATACAACTAATGCTATAGAAAGCTTGAATAGCACCTACCGTAAGCTTAACCGTCAACGTAGTGTTTTTCCAAGTGATACAGCTCTTCTTAAAGCATTGTATCTTGCTACATTTGAGGCCACCAAGAAATGGTCTATGCCCCTTAGAAACTGGGGTAAGGTATACGGTGAGTTTGCTATTATGTATGAAGGTAGGCTTTAATTAAACACTTTAAGGGTATGTTAAAGTCCCCTCAAGTAGAGGGGACCCCTTGACATGCTTATTATGCATTGATTATAGTCAACTTAAGTTCAAGGAAGTCATTATACCAACCTTGTTTCTTAAATAATATCATAGAAAGTAATTTACAGAGATTTTTTCACAGGCCCACCGGAGGTTCCCTCTTTAGAAACTTTAGTTTCACCATAAAGAAACCACCAGTTCATTTATAGATACCACTTTATTAGGGGACCTACCTTATTGCTGTCCTGAGAATAACTTTCTCATGTTTGTACTGCCTGTTTCAATCCATATGGCATTGTGAATGATACGATCTAAGATTGCATCTGCCATCGTGCCACTTCCTAATCTTGTATACCATTCCTTTGGTTTGTACTGTGTACAAAAGATTGTAGAATGACAATCATATCTTTTCTCTGTCAATTCAAAGATAAAGCGTACATCTTCATCACTTAAACTATTTAACAGCCATTCATCAATAATGAGCAGGTGATAATTTGAAAATTTAGTGATAAGTTTGCTAATGCCTTTTCCTTCAAGAAGTGCTTCATCACGAAGCGTTAATAAATCCGGCAATCGGATATATCGTACACGATATAGTTGCCTACAAGCAGCTTTTCCTAAGGCACATGCAAGAAAGGTTTTTCCTGAACCAGTAAAGCCTTCGATAACAATACTATTATTGTTACGCAAATACTGACACGTGGATAATTCAATGATTTGATTCTTATTCAACCCTCTATCCGCATAGTACATGGTAGCAATATCAGCATCTGGAGCTCGTAACTTCGCCCCTTTTATAAGTCTTTTACAACGCTTATTGTTTTTACTTTGATAGAGCTCATCAATAGCTAATTCCAAGCGTTCATCAAAAGGCATTGCAGTAAAAAGTGCTGGATTTGCATCTTGAATACTTAGTGCATCAATCAAACCATCAAGTGTTAATTCACGAAGCTTGCGTTTAGTTTCATCATTTACCATGAGTGATAATACCTCCGTAGTAGTCTGCACCCCTTACATATCCTGCAGTTTCTTTTGATGATTCGGAGTGAATACTTGATTGTTTTTCTTCTGCATAGAGAACATCTTGGTTGGAAGCAAGAATTCCTTTGAGATGTTTGTATCGAGGCATACGCGTCATTGGCAGAGCTATTTCACAGGCATTTTCAAGACGTTCATTAGAATATGTCTTACTAAGCTTTAAAACAGATAAGGCACTATTATAGGCTTGTTCTTTTATGGTTACACTTTTAAAGAGACGTTCAATGACTTCACTGGTGTGAGTACCAATACTTGCAGCCCATTGTTTAAGCCTAAGATCATTCATTTCTGGCTGATTAAATGCATCGGGCATATCTTCTTTATGGGTAGCATAGTGGTTACTCACATACAGTGGGAATTTGGGATGAGATGAAATACGCTGATGATTATTATAGATCTCGACAATACTTTCAGTAAGCTTTACATCTACATACTGTCCTGCATAAGCAAAGGGCACAGAGTAATAATTTTTAGATATACAAGCGTGACTGTTAGGATACACTTTATGATGATACTCCCATGTAGCAACTTCATAAGGAATATCTGGAAGAGCTCTTAAATGTTGCTTTTCTTCTTGGAATACTTCTTTACGGTTGTATTGTCTCTTTTGAAAGGGTGCTTCATTAAAAGCATTAAGTGCCTCTGCAACAGATTCTTTTAACTGGGCAAATGAGTAGAACGTTTTGTGTCTTAGCTTTGCAATAATCGCTGTTGCAATCTTTCCAACTGTGCCTTCAACAGATGCTTTTTGTTTAGGCTTTCTTACACCAGTAGGCATGATGGCTGTAATGTAATGGCTACCAAGCCCTTCATAAGCATCATTAAGAATAATTTCCCCTTCTTTAGGATGCTTGATAACGCCAGTCTTTAAGTTATCGCACACTGTTTTAACAGGGACACCTTCAAAGAATTGATACATATGAATATGGCAACGAAGCCATGTGTCTTGTTTTTCATCTAAAGTGGGTTCAACATAAGCGTATTGACTATAAGGTAGGCAGGCTACAAATAAATGTACCTTAATAACCTCGCCTGTTAGAGCATCTACAATTTCCATACCAGAGCCACTCCAATCAACTTCTACTGTTTGACCTGGTTTGTGATAAAGGTGGTTTGAGAGATTGCATTGCTTGGTGTAGGTTCTATAATCTTCAGTGAATTTGGTATATCCAACTGCAATAACACCTTCTTTAAAGCAGGAATCTTTGTACTCTTGGTGCAGAAGTTTAAGTGTAACACCCACTTTCTTTAGTTCATTATGAATGTAGGGATAATCAGGTGCTTTAAAGGTTGATTCTGCTGAGAATTTATCAGGATAAAACAACCTGTATACTTCGTCTTCTGACTTGTCCTTAATTGCATCATAGAAAATCTTCTTTTCATGGGCAATAGATAGAACATCAGAGATAGACGTTTTAGAAATGTGGCGGGTTTTGGCAATGAGATTTTGCGAAAGCCCCGATGCTTTAAGCTCTAGAATAAGCTTAACATTAATTTTGTTAGCCATTATAAAGGCCCCTTTCTGAATAAAATGTGATAGTCATGATTGACTTCTACAGGATTATTGTCAAAAAGGGTGGTCTTCAAGCGTGAAACCGTGGTTTCATTGCACGAAAAGCCTCTATCTAGAAACTGGTATCATTATGACGAATTAGTGGTATCTATACGTGAAAGGATGGTTTTTGGAGCACGTAATATTCAAGTAGGGAATTCACTGTTATTAAAACCTGCAGAAATAATATTCTTTAATTTGAGTTTTTGCTCTGGTGTATAGTAAGAAATTTTGTTTTCTGTAGCAAGGCTCAAGGCTACGCCAGTAGCCAAGGGGGACAGTCCGTACGCCAAGATAAGGGCGTCATATATAGCAGGGTGGAAAACCTGCATGGTAAAGTCTAACCAACAGCCATTAGCGAGTCTTGGGCTACTTCGGGTGACTTAAGTAGTTAAGTGTAGACAGCAAGATAGCGGGCCGTAAGCCGAATGAGGTTGAAACCAGTAGCTCCGAAATAACCAGATAGTAAAGTCCAGCTGTTGGACTGCAGTGAAGACAGTATTACCACAATCGTTAAAGGTGAGAGTGTGGTAGTTTACTCGGGGTCGTAGGGTACAGCACGTTAATCATTGTTATATGACAGTCAACTTGGGAGAACTTAGTTACTCTTATACACAGAGATAAGTATGATGGAGCGAATAAATAAGCGAATCAAATGGTAACTAAGTAGTCAGATTACGCTATAGTATCGAAGAAATGGAGTAATGTCCATGGAGAAAAGGGCGTAACATATCATCACCCTCAAAGAGGGAAACATTTATCTTACACAGAGGAGAACCAATAAATGAACACAAAACTTCAGAGGATAGCAGACATAGCAAAGTCAAATCCTGATGAGAAGTTCTCAGCACTGATTCATCATATCAACAAAGATATGCTCATCATGTGCCATAAGGAACTTAAAACAAACAAAGCAACAGGTGTAGATGGGATAACGAAATCTCAGTACGAGGTAAATTTAGAGGAAAATATAGAAGGCTTACTAAAGAGAATGAAGCAAATGAGCTACAAACCTCAACCAGTAAGACGTGTCTATATTCCAAAACCAGGGTCAACAAAGAAAAGACCACTAGGTATCCCAAGCTATGAAGACAAGCTTGTCCAATTAGCTATTAATAAGGTAATAACAGCGATTTACGAACAAGATTTCTTAGCATGTTCTTTTGGCTTTAGACCAGATAGAGGTTGCCATGATGCTCTTAAAGTATTAGATGGCTATCTAAGTAGAAGGAATATTAATTATGTAGTAGATGCAGATATTAGAGGCTTCTTTGAACATGTCGATCATGAGTGGCTGATGAAGTTTCTAGGGCATCGTATCTCAGATAAGAATCTACTAAGATATATCAAAAGATTTCTCAAATCAGGAGTCATGGAGAATGGAAGGTTTGAAAAGAACTATGAGGGAACACCACAAGGGGGTATTATTTCCCCAACATTAGCAAATATCTACCTACATTATGTACTTGATTTATGGTTTGAGAAGCGTATAAAGAAACAATGCAAAGGTGAAGCGTACATGGTACGTTACGCGGATGATTATGTATGCTGTTTCGAATACGAAGAGGAAGCCAAAGCATTCTATAGAGCACTTAAAGAGAGGTTAGCTCAGTTCAATCTAGAATTAGCTACCGAGAAAAGTAAAATACTATACTTCGGTAAACAAGCCTATCTTGAGAGAAATGTAGGGAATGAATGAAGAGTAGGAAAGCCTAAAACATTTGATTTCCTAGGATTTACCCACTATTGTAGTGAAAGGCAAAACGGTAGATTTCGAGTGAAGAGAAAGACGAGCAATAAGAAATTCAGAGCAAGTGTACAAAAGTTTAAAGAGTGGTTAAGGCTAAATATGCATCAGCCCCTAAAGATTTTGATACAGCAGCTCAATAGAAAGCTCGTTGGATACTATAGATATTATGGAATAACAGATAATATTTATGCACTGAAATGCTATCGAGATGTTATTCAAAGACAGCTCTTCTGGGTACTCAACAGAAGAAGTCAAACAAGAAGTTATAGCTGGGAATCCTATAATGAAATGAGGAAAACCTATCCTATAATAAGACCTAAGTTGTACGTAAATATGTTTGAACATATACCAAGAAATAGTTAATTGAGCGAACGATGATATGAGGAGCCGGATGCGGGAAATCCGCACGTCCGGTTCTGTGAGGGTCACGGGGAGCAATCCTCGTGTTCTACTCGATCTGACTTTAGTCAGGGATGTCTGAAAGATAGTTATTAGGCTCACGATTAATAGTGGTTTAGTGAGTTGTGTATGAGGGGACTAGATTTAGTTTAGGTGATTATTTAAAAAATATATAAGATAAAAAATAAGGAATAGATACCGAAATCTTTGTATGGTAAAGTATACAAGGATTTTTTCTTGAAGGAGGGGATAAAGGTGG
>JBOFIT010000156.1:0-7264 GCA_051650305.1 Cellulosilyticaceae bacterium | reverse complement strand
ATGGTACAACCGTTGGTGATACTGGGTATAGTAGGTTTTTTACTTTTGGCATGGCTACTCATAGGGTGGAACAAATGGACGCTGGTGATAAGCAGTAGCGTAGTAGTGGGTACGGGTATAGTAGGATGTATCGGACTCTTATGGACTGGACAATGGGAAAGTGTCTGTGGGTGGCTAGTAGAAGAAAGCAAGGGGTTTTGGCTGTACGGACAACAGTTGGTACAAGGGAACATACAGGTAAGTAGGTACGGTGTCTATGTGCTAGTGTTACTGGGAATTGGTAGTACATTATGGGTATATATATGGACAGTAAAGAAGCTGAACTTTTCTATACTGCTTCTTACAGGGGGCGTCATTTATGGTGTCCAGTACCTACGAGGTATCAGTGTGTATCGCTGGGGCTTTAACTTATTGGTACTGGCACTTTTACTGATGTATTTTTATAGTTATCTTATCAATTTACGCGGTGAAAGAGAAGGTGGCAAAGAGCTTAACAAATGGCGGTATATCAAAATCACAGCCACCATGGGCACAGGCATTTTCTTAGTGAGTATGGGTTTGGCTTTCTATGCACCGATTAAGCTTGAACCGTTACATCGGGTATTGGACCCACCAAAAGAAATGGGGGCTACCTATTATTTTCCTTATGCAGGGAAATTAGGTGGTGATAAAGAGCTGAATGATACGGTAGTAATGGAAGTGTATGGGAAGTTGCCTGCGTACTTGGGTAGTCAGTATAAGGAAGTGTATACAGGAACGGGCTGGGAGACGGCACAGGAAGAGAAGTTGCCCATAGGACGGGTATACAGTATGGATACCCATGAAAGTATATGGAATGTAAAGGAGCGGATGCAGTTAGGTGTAGAAGATGTATTTCAGATGAATACACTGCGGATCACCTTTAAAAACATATGTACACCTTTTCTTTTTCTGCCTGCAAAAGTAGACCGTGTACAGTTTATAGAAGGCTTACCAGCATTGTTTGAGTATCCATCGGAGACGGTGATGATGGTATCACCACAAGTAAGTGGCTTCGCCTATGAAATATATGGCTATGTGCCAAGGTATAGTGAAGAAGCGGTAGAAGAGACGTTAAGGGTGAGTTATAAAGGGATTTATACAGAACTGGCAAAAGACAGTGGCGCATCAGAACTAACCATTCTAAAGGAAAGAGCCCAGAGGATTGATGATACTTATACCCAGGTGCCAGATACAGTACCCTTACGGGTAAAGACATTGGCAACAACTATTGTGGCAGATGCTACTAGTGATTATGACAAAGCAAAGGCCATAGAGGCGTATCTCGCCGATAACTATATGTATACGTTGAAGCCGGGCAGTGTGCCGCAAGGCAGCGACTTCGTGGACTACTTTTTGTTTGAACATAAGGAAGGCTACTGTACGTATTTTGCCAGTGCGATGGCTGTAATGACCAGATGCATAGGCTTACCAAGTCGCTATATAGAAGGCTATACCATGCAGCAGACGTACAAAGAGGATACGGGAAGTTACTTGGTGACCAACAAAGAAGCCCATGCCTGGGTAGAAGTATACTTTGAGGGATTTGGCTGGGTACCCTTTGAACCAACGGCACCTTATAACGAAGGCTTTAGAGCAGGCTTAGACTTGAGACCGGATGTGCTGGGGAGAGATGAGGTGAATGGGGCGATGGATGATGTGCCTGAGCTCAAAGTGATGCAAGGACAGACGTTTTGGAAGGAAGTAGGTGTGAAAGGCATCGGTGTACTTGGTGGCATTGGCATCATAGGCGGAGGTATCCTCTTAGGTATCAAACACCTTAAGCGTAGAAGACTTTCTCATAAAGAGCGTCTTAGCAAAGCTTATGGCACCCTGCTTAAAACACTGGTAAAGAAAGGATACCCTTTAAAAGTAGGATGCATGCTAACGGACTATGCCAAAGACATCGACCACCTACTAGAAACGCAGCATATGTCTACGTGTACGGCGATGTATTTAAGTGCTTGCTATAGTGAAGAAGGGGTGGATGAAGAAAAGTGGCAAGCATTCCAAAAGGAAGCGCGTGTATTAGCATCACAACTCAAAAGTTTAAAGAAGAAATGAAGAAAAGTAAAGAAAAAGTAAAAAACGTCAATGTGAAATAAATTAAAAAATAAAAAAGAAGTGTCTGTGAAATACAAGGTAAAAATGTCATAAAAATAAATGTAAGATAAAGCTTTCTTATGAACAGTATTTAATACAAAAAAATAACAATAAAAAAATAGGTTGAATAATACACAATTTTAGAGCTAAAATCATATTTGAATTTAGAAATAAAGTTTACTATAATGCCCCTAGGATAAAAATGAGGGGGATTACAACATGCTTTCATATGACATTTTTTTAGACTTAGCGATTATTTTAATTGCTGCCAAATTTCTAGGGACACTTTTTAGAAAAATAGGGTTACCACAAGTGGTGGGAATGCTTATAGCAGGTTTACTAATAGGGCCAAATATGCTAGGACTTGTAAAAAGTAGTGATTTTTTAGTAGCCATGGCAGAGCTAGGTGTTATTATGATTATGTTTACAGCTGGCTTAGAAACAGATCTTAAAGAGTTGAAAGCTACGGGACCAGCGGCATTACTTATAGCAGCGATGGGCGTTATCGTACCATTAAGTGGTGGGTACCTACTTTATGAATGTTTTAGAGGTGAGTTTGCACAGATAGGGAGTGCAGCTTTCTGGGAAGCCATTTTTATAGGTATTATTATTACAGCAACATCCGTAGGGATTACCGTAGAGACACTACGTGAAATGGGAAAACTTAAAGGGCAAGTAGGAACTGTTATTTTAAGTGCAGCCATTATAGACGACATCATAGGTATTATTTTATTGACTTTTGTGATTGGGTTTAAAAATCCAGGCTCCAATCCGTTACAAGTCGTGATTAATACAGTAGTATTTTTTGCAGTAGTAGGCGTGGTGGGCTATATCGTATACCGCGTATTTAAGTATCTTGATAAGCGTTATCCACATAAGCGTCGTATACCTATTTATGGGTTTGCGGTATGTCTACTCTTTGCTTATATTGCCGAGCATTACTTCGGTATAGCAGATATTACAGGCGCATTTGCAGCGGGGATTATGATGTGTAACATCAGGTCTTCAGAATACATCGCCCATAAAATAGACATTAACTCCTATATGATTTTCAGTCCTATCTTTTTTGCAAGTATAGGCATAAAAACAGAAGTGACAGGCGTTACCACAAGCATCCTTGTTTTCTCATTAGCATTTGTCACCGTAGCGCTTTTGACAAAGATATTGGGATGTGGATTAGCAGCAAAAGTATGTAAGTATGATACCAAAGATGCTTTACGTATAGGCGTAGGTATGATGGCACGAGGCGAAGTGGCACTGATTGTGGCACAGAAGGGACTGGGCGCAGGGCTTATGAATCCTTCGTACTTTACAGCAGTTATTTTCCTTGTCATCATATCTTCAGTAGCAACACCTATTCTACTTAAAGTACTTTATAAAGAAAAGACAACGCATAATGATAAAATCAGTGAAAAAGGATTGCCAGCCTAGGTAGTCCTTTCATTTTTTTTGGAAAAAAGGGCATACTAACATGATATCAAATGTTAGATGAGGTGTTGGACATGAAAAAATGGTGGGTTGCAATAGGTGGTATTGCAGTAGGGGTATTAGGGTATGCGTTGATCGAACCTTTTCGTTATACAGTAAAAAAATATGAAATCAAACATCCTAATGTGCCAGAAGACTTTGAGGGGCTACGCATTGCTTTTTTAGCAGATATTCATTACGGACGCATTACAAAAGCGGGGTACTTAAGTAAGATTGTAAACCGAGTGAATCTTTTCAGGCCAGATATGGTGCTTTTAGGTGGAGATTATGTGACCCATCGTAAATACATTGAGCCTTGTTTTGATATACTCAGCAAATTAGAGAGCACCTATGGTACCTTTGGAGTCATCGGGAATCATGATGTGATGGAAGGGCTGAGCCTCACGGAGTTTTGTATGGCAAAAGCAGGTATTGTATCCATCAACAATGAGGCGCTATGGATTGAGAAGAAGGGGCGTATCAAGATAGGTGGCGTAGGTGATTTGACCACACAGAAGCAATTGATCAAGCCTACTTTAGAAGGAATCACAAAAGAAGACTATGTGATCCTTATGACACACAATCCAAAATATATTTATGAGTTAGCCAATGAGAAGAGGATAGGACTTGTCTTAGCTGGGCATACCCATGGCGGTCAATTTAAGGCCATCAAGCACTTGGGTAAGCTAACTTCAGAAAGAATTAATCGTAAGACGGGACTGAAGTACTTAAGTGGTAAGTATAATCAAGGCAAGATGGATATCATCGTATCCAATGGTGTAGGGACAGCCAAGTTTCCTTTTAGGTTTTTTACCCCACCAGAGGTTATTATGATAGAATTACACAAAGAAAAAAGCGTGTCATCATGATGATGACACGCTTTTTTAGGGGAATTAAGCTTGGTTGATAGAACCGAATAATTCCATTTTTTCTTTTACTGTAGCTTTGATTGCTTCGAAACCTGGGTTTAAAAGTTTACGTGGGTCGAAACCTTTACCTTGAAGGTCTTTACCAGCTTCGATGTATTTACGTGTAGCTTCAGCGAATGCTAATTGGCACTCTGTGTTAACGTTGATTTTTGCAACGCCAAGAGAGATTGCTTTTTTGATCATTTCTTCTGGAATACCTGTACCACCGTGTAATACTAATGGTGTTGTACCTGTAGCTTCGTTGATTTTTTCTAAAGCATCGAATGCTAAACCATTCCAGTTTGCTGGGTATTGACCGTGGATGTTACCGATACCTGCAGCAAGCATTGTTACGCCTAATTCAGCGATTGCTTTACATTCGTTAGCATCAGCGATATCACCGTTACCAACTACACCGTCTTCTTCTCCACCGATTGAACCAACTTCTGCTTCTAAAGAAATACCTTTAGCGTTACAGATGTTTACAAGTTCTGTTGTTTTAGCGATGTTTTCTTCGATTGCATAGTGAGAACCGTCGAACATTACTGAAGAGAAACCAGCTTCGATAGTTTTTAATGCACCTTCGTAGCTACCGTGGTCTAAGTGAAGTGCAACTGGTACTGTGATGTTTAATTCTTTGATTAAACCATTTACCATACCAACGATTGTTGTGTAACCACCCATGTATTTTCCAGCGCCTTCAGATACACCAAGAATAACTGGTGAGTTGTTTTCTTGTGCTGTTAAAAGAACAGCTTTTGTCCACTCTAAGTTGTTGATGTTGAATTGACCAACAGCATATTTACCTTCGCGCGCTTTGTTTAACATATCTTTTGCAGAAACTAACATAAAAGAAACCTCCAATGATTTTAATATAGAGTTGGGATGAAAAATAAATACTATTTTTCTCCGCTACTTAGTATTATACCTATATTTTGATAAAAAAGAAACAAGATTATTTAACGAAATAAAGACTAACTATTTGAAAAATACCATTCAATGTGAATAAAAGAAAATCCTATACAACAAATACCGCCATCCGTTACAATAGAAAAAGAGTAAATGACCAGAGAGGGATACCGTATGGATTACGTTTTTTTTATCATTAAAAATAATGAAGTTTATGTAGCAGATTACCATAAAGAAGAGATGAAAGCCATTACCTTTAAAGATAAGGATTACTGGGAAGTGTATGACCGCTTTGACTGGATGGAACTGATGGAATACATGAACTATCCGCTGAATTACAATCGTTTCAAAAACTGCCGTATACGTGTGCTTTATCACAAGCCAAGCCTTCACCAGATGCTTACAGAGACCAGAAGTCTTTTTGAGGCAAGTGAAGGGGTGGAAGTAGGCCTACTAGATCAGGTGCTACTGGCATATTGTGAGCATGAAATGCACTTTGGGTTTGAAATGCCGTATACCATTGTCTATGAAGGGAGCTTTTATACAATCCAAGAGCAAGCACATGGCTGGAGCATAAAAGCGCTAGAAGATGAACCGGATGAAGGAGGGAAGTCACCACAAGTCATTACGACAGTAGCCTTGTGTGACTTCCATAAAGACCAAGAAGCAGTACCACTTACAGAGCGTGTGCTACTTCTAAGTCCAGCGAATCTGTATACACACCATGAAGACCGTAAGCAATTCCTGGATACTCAGTATGTCATAGATGAGGCGGGGTTAAGTACAGCAGCTTACCTTCAAGCAGGGGATGTGGTGTTCGACTACACCAAGTATGTGAAGAAGTGGTTTAGTCGTGTGGAAGCACAGCACGTAAAGCAGCTGGCACCACAGTCTGGACCTTTCTTTAGACGAAGAGAAGTAAGTGACGACGAACGTGAGTGGGCAAAGAAAGAAGCACTTCTCGGTGTCATTGGAATGGAAGGTGACACCGAGGCACAAGTTGATTTGTGGCTCCGAGAAATAGGGTATTCCCACTTGTAATTTTAGGAAAAAGAAGTATAATGAATTTTGGAGTTATATTTTGGAAATAGTCTGCTATCCGCTAAGGGTAGCAGACTATTGTTTTGCACAGAAAAGAGTTAGCACTTTACAGTAATAAAACAACAAAAGGAGTACATAATGAAAAGATTACTGATTAGTAAGAAAGATGCCCTTTACATTATCGTTGGGGTGACCATTTTATGCTTTGCAATCAATTGGTTTTTATCCCCACAAGGATTAGTAACAGGTGGTATTGCAGGTTTAGGGATTGTCGTAGAGACAATTTCAGAACAACTTATAGGTTTTAAGATTCCAATATGGATGACAACGATGTTACTGAACTTACCACTTTTCTTTATAAGTATTAAACAACGTGGGTTTGAATTCGCGAAGAAATCCCTTTATGCGGTCTTACTTACATCATTCTCATTATGGTATATGGCATTTATCCCAAATCCATTTGCTATTGGTGATGATTTACTGCTCACAGCTATTTTTGGTGGACTTGGCTTAGGAACGGGTATTGGTATCGTTCTGAAATCATCTGCAACAACAGGTGGATCAGATATGTTAGCATCTATTATTAAGTTTAAGCATCCAAAGTTCCCTATTCCACAGCTTATGTTAGGTATTGATGGTGTTATCATTTTAGCAGGGTTCTTTATTTTTGGGCCAGTAAATGCTATGTATGCCATTATTTCAGTGATGATTACTTCAAAAACGATTAGTACAGTACTTGAAGGAGGGCATCATGCGAAGGCTGCCTTCATTATGTCTGATAAAAATCAAGAAATTTCCCAGGCAATTATGGAAAAAAT
>JBOFIT010000155.1:0-30748 GCA_051650305.1 Cellulosilyticaceae bacterium | reverse complement strand
GTCAGAAAACAAATGTGGAGGGGGATTTTTAGATGTATTTTACACATTATACAGATAGCACTTTATTTGCAGAAGAGGTCTTAGACCTTTTACTTGAAAAAGAAGTCCAAAACAACTTACTTATCGGCAATACAATACGTCACCGCGATCATCCAGATACAGAAGGTCTCATGGCGACTATTAAAGATGATGAGGGGCACATCTTGGTGACAGCAGTCTTGGTGGTACCTTTTAATCTCACGATTTATGAGACAGACAATATCCCAAAGGATGAAGCACTTAAAGTACTTGCAGGATCGCTTTATGAAAAAGGGCTCACACTTCCAGGTGTCATTGGAGAAGTCCATACTGCTAGACGTTTTGCTGCTTTCTACTGTGAGATCGCAGGGCAAGTAGCAGAAGATGGGCTAGGGATGAATCTCTATGAACTACGCCAAGTCATTCCCCATCCACCCGTTACAGGTCACCTAAGAGCTGCCACAAAGCAAGACATATATTTTCTCCCTTACTGGCAAGTACAGTATGTCAGTGAATGTGGACTAGGGGAGCGCCCACTAGATAAGGCTATCGCCCAAATCGAAGCATTGCTAACGGCCACACCGGTACATTATCTTTGGGAGGATGAAGTACCAGTCTCTCTAGCAGCCATAGGGCGCAAATTGATGAATGGCGTTGCGATCAGCAATGTCTATACACCACCTACCTTGCGTGGCAAAGGCTATGCCTCTGCTTGTGTAGGCGAACTGTGTGAGAAACTACTAGGAGAAGGGTATACTTTTATATGCCTCTTCGCTGATATCAAAAACCCTATATCGAATAAAGTCTATACACGTGTAGGTTTTACTCACCTATGCATTTATCAAGAGATTTCTTTTGGATCGCCACAATAATTTCATAAAGAACCAATAAAAAGGTATAAATAAGCACTTAATCTTTAAACTAAGATTAAGTGCTTATATTTTTTTAACATAAGATAAGGAGACAACTTATGAAACAATCATTGCGTTCCAATCCCTATATCACCATTATTCTAGGGACAGCTATCGTAGCTTTTGGTATCAACTGGTTTCTAGCACCTTTTGGGATCGTTACAGGCGGCATCTCAGGGATAGGGATTATTCTCCAAGCTATTTCTGGAAGTCTTATAGGCTTTAAGATTCCTCTCTGGCTTACCAATATCGTCTTTAATATCCCTTTGTTTATCGTCAGTATCAAGCAACGGGGCTTTGCTTTCGCCAAGAAGTCCGTCCTGGCTGTAGCCAGCCTTTCTGTATGGTTAGGTATCGCCCAAGGCATTCCGAATCCTTTCTTTGTAGGGGATGACCTTTTGGTATCCGGCCTTTTTGGTGGTGCTTTAGCCGGCATTGGGATTGGTCTTGTTTTAAGAAGTGGTGCCAGTACAGGTGGAACGGATATGCTCGCATCTATCATACGCTTTCGTCATCCTCGCTTTCCCATTGCCAAGCTTATGCTAGGGATTGATGGTATGATTTTGATTTCCGGTCTTTTTGTCTTTGGCGCAGACAAAGCAGTCTATGCCATTATCGCTGTCATTGTCAGTACACGTATGGTAAGTACTGTACTGGATGGCTTACGCTATGCTAAAGCAGCCTTTATTATCTCTAACAAAAGTGATACCATCTCTACAGATATTATGCATAAGCTTCGTCGTGGTGTGACGGCCCTACATGCAAGAGGTATGTATACCAAAGCCGATAAAGATATGCTCTTTGTCATCGTATCCCAAAAAGAAATCACCAAATTACGTACACTCATTTATGATGTAGACCCACAGGCCTTTGTAGCTATTACCGATATTAGAGAAGTACTAGGCCAAGGCTTCATCGAAGATTACAATGCTATCATGTAGTATCCTCTCTACTATTGCTAACTAAGCATAGTAGAGATTTTTTATCCAATAAGTTCCTATTGTAAGTATACATAACTAAGCGTATAATCAGTCTCACAGTATTTCATTGCTACTCATTATGTACTTTGAAGGAGGCTGCATTTCATGAAAAACAAAAAACTTTTATCATTATATATTCCTTTCACATTATCTTTCTTTCTTTTATCTCAATCACTTTTCGCAAAATCAATTGGTCATATTTCAAACGTTCTAACTGTTGGTCAACAAACTCTATTGAATGAAAGTACTGGCGCTACAAAAGCACCTGAACTCATCATTACCCTTACAGATGGTCTTAAAGAAGGCGATCGTTTTTATTTGCATTTAGAAGATGCCTCATGGACAAAAGAAGCAGTAACACTTCTTGAAAAGCCCCATGAAGAAGCAGATATGCCACCAGTAAACCAAGTAGTAGGCCGCAAAGTATCGTCTACTGAAATGGAGATTCATGTAACCAAAGGTGACTTAAAAGCTGGTACCAAACTTACGATACCACTTTATACAACGGTAGTAGGGGATACGGCTCAAGTGCGTATCGAAAATAACAATACGACCCTTTCAGATGAAACACTGACTTTTGCAAACATTTCATCTGCACATTTAGCTGTCACACCACTAGCTGCTGCTGAAAAAGTAATCGATGAAGGCATGCTTCCGAAGCTTCTCATTGAGGAAGTCTACGGCGGGCAGCTCCAGCACCTTACGAAAAAAGGCGCTTTAGCTACCTTTATCATCCGATTAGATAGCACTGATTTTGCCTTTGAAATGACGCCTGAAGCAAAACTTATAGGGGAAAAAGCTTTTGAAGGGATTGTCGGCGACAAAACTTCTTTTACACTCCTTAATAGTGGGCAGCTTCAAGTGACTTTACCAAAAGAAGCCTTAGAACGGTCCGATACAAATAAAGGTGCCTTTGTATTAGAAGGGATTAAGCTTAAGACAACGAGCCGTGAACCAAAAGATACCCTGGTCAATGCAACCATTGAAGGGGCTTTCGTAGAGAAGCATAGCTTTAAGGCCTTAGAACTTGGTGACTTTGCTGTTCATCTCATTACCCCTACACCAACAGAGGTGCTATCTGGTAAAAAACAGCAAGTATCCTTTACGTTAAAAGAAGATGTGAAAGACTCACTTCTGAAAAATCGCCCGATCATTGTAAGTCTGGATGGCGGTATTCGCCTACCACAAAATGCTGATGGCAAAGTAGCTGTTACCATTGAAGGTCAAAACTATGCTTTTGATGCCATTATGGAAGATACAGTATGCGTTGGTTTTGAGATTCCAGCCATTACAGATGCATCCCTTACAGCTAAAAGTAGTCTTGCCTTTACCTTCGACACCATCATTCCAGCCAATGCTTATGGTAAAGTCACCCTTCACGTAGAAGGACGTGCTTTACCTACCCCACTTCAAGCAACGGTATTCAACACTGTATTCCCTGTAAATGTAGACGTATCAGGTTTCCATGCCAAAAGCGGTATCAAAGATCAGATGGGTGGAAATATTGCAATCACAGAGCATACTGCTGGAGCATTGATTCAAGGTAAAAAACTCTTTATTGCCTTTGATACAGATCGCCTTGAAGTCAGCAAAATGCCTCAAGTTGTTGTCACACAAGGTGACTTACGTATCGGTGAGGCAGTAGCAGTAGCTGGGGGGATTGAAATACCTATTATCGGTCATTCAACAACCGCCTCTACATTGGTCGTTAAACATTTCGGTCTTACCTTAGATGGAACGGTACCAGCAGGTAAGTATGAAGTAGCAGTAGGGGGGCCAGCACTTTCCGTCTTATCCGGAGATCAAATAGATATGACGAAAGGCTTTGAGCATTTAGACCCTGTTGTTATCGCCGAAAATTTTGTCCTTGTGGATGTGGAAGCCGTTGATAAACGCATCATTACTTTTAAGCTGGGTGAAGAGGCGTATGCTGTCAATGGTAAGTATCATCACCTAGATGTACCCGCTTACCTTGAAGACGGTCGTGTGATGGTGCCTATTCGCTATGTAGCTGAAGCACTAGATATTCCTAAAGACAAAATGAAGTATGATCAAAAAGAACATCGCTTTACCCTTTATAGCGATAAAGTTATTGAAGTGCAAGTAGGTTCTCAAGAAATGTATGTAGATGGCATACCACAACTTATGCAAGTAGCAACCCAGGAAAGAGCTAACGAAGTGATGGTCCCTATGAGTGAAATCGCCCGTGCATTAGGCTTAGAAGTAAGCTGGGATGCACCACTAAAAACAGCTACTTTTATTCGTTATGGAAATTAACAGTTAATCTTTGGAATAATTTTCTTTTGTTTGGCAACACTATTCCATATCTTATATGATAAAGGAGCTTAAACAATGAAAAAAATATTAACTTTATTAAGCACTGCTTTACTGGCTGCCGTTCTTTTAGTAGCATGTGGCAGTCCAGCGACTACAGGACCTAAGGATATCGTTGTCCCAGAACTTGTGTCTGCTATGGTAGAGAATGGCTATATCCCTATGCCTATGGAAATCGATGCTGCTGCAGCTCAAGAAATGTACCTGATCAATCCTGACAATGTAACTGAGTATGCCATCGCAAAAACTGGACGCTCACCTGGTATCGGCCTTATCGTCATTGCTGAAGCCAAAGAAGGCAAGGTAGAAGAAGTAAAGACAGCTATGGAGCAACTTCTCAAGCAAGAAGTGGGTAATGCTTTCTATCCAGATGAGGTAGATGCAGCACAGCAAGCTGAGATTATGGTAGACGGCCCATACGTATCACTTTTCATCTTAAATCCTGAAGTAAAAGACGAAGCAATCGCTATGTACAAAGACGCCATCAATGGCTAAATTTCAAGGCACCTCTAAGCTTTTATGACCTAGAGGTGCTTTTTACATAGCATCCCTTAAATCAATACACTATGCCTTGACAAATCAATAAGTATTGCATATAATAATCAAAATATTAAAATTCATTGAAGAGGAAAGTATCCTTTTGTGATTGCTGCCAGCGAGTAGGAGTAGAGTGGAAGTCCTACAAGTAGCCATTAGGAGAAGAGGACCTTGGAGAAGCACCCTGAGCTTTTGTATACCTAAGTAAGGGAGTGACGTTAACTGCGTTAAAGTTTCGAGTGGATTGCAGTGCAGTCAACGAGAGTGGTACCACGGATCTATCCGTCTCTTGTATTTTACAAGAGGCGGTTTTTTATTACCCATTTTTAATGATTTTACTTATTAAGGAGGTTCAACTGATGAAAAAATTAATTGATGTATTGAATGACATTGTCCAAGAAGCCTTTGTACAATGCGGCTATGCCTCGCAATACGGCGTAGTGACCTTATCTAACCGACCTGATTTATGCCAATTTCAGTGTAATGGTGCACTAGCAGCAGCCAAAGCTTATAAAAAAGCACCTTTTATCATTGCGACAGAAGTGTGTACAGCACTTCAGCAATTGCCTAGCTTTTCAGATGTTACTTGTGTCATGCCTGGGTTTATTAACCTTACCCTCCATGACCAGGTAATCGTAGACTATCTTGAAAAAATGGCAGAGGAGAGTCGTTATGGCTGTGAGCCTCTCGGTCAAGGCGAGACGATCATCGTGGATTATGGTGGTCCTAATGTGGCAAAGCCTCTTCATATCGGTCATTTACGAACAGCAATCATTGGTGAAAGTATCAAAAGACTTGGTAATTTCCTTGGGTACCAGATGCTTGGGGATGTACATTTAGGAGACTGGGGACTTCCTATAGGCTTGATTATTATAGAACTTGAAAAACGCAAGCCACATCTACCTTACTTTTCCCCTACTTTTGAAAGCGCTTATCCGACGGAAGCACCTTTTACGATCAGCGAATTAGAGTCGATCTATCCTACCGCAAGTAGCTTTGCCAAAGAAAACCCATCCTTTATGGAAAAAGCCAAGCAAGCCACTTTTCTTTTTCAATCAGGGCATAAAGGCTATGTAGCACTCTGGCAGCATATCCTTCAGGTATCTATGGAAGACTTGAAGAAAAACTATAGCAATCTTAATGTGTCTTTTGAACTATGGAAAAAAGAAAGTGATAGCCAACCTTATATTCCTGAAATGATTGAAACGCTTAAGGAAAAGGGATTCGCCTACAGAAGTGAAGGTGCCCTTGTGGTGGATGTAAAAGAAGCAGCAGACACTAAGGAGATGCCTCCTTGTCTATTGGTCAAATCTGACGGTGCAACTTTGTATAGTACCACGGACTTAGCGACTATTGTTGAACGTATGGCATTGTATGCCCCTCTAGAAATCATTTATATTGTAGACAAAAGACAAGAGATGCACTTTGAGCAAGTGTTTAGATGTGCGAAGAAGACCGGCCTGATCACTCCAGATACAAAACTTACTTTCTTAGGCTTTGGTACGATGAATGGAAAAGATGGTAAACCCTTCAAGACACGTGATGGTGGTGTGATGCGTCTTGAGACACTGATTCATTCAGTAAGTGATAAAGTGTATGAGCGTGTGATTGCGAATGAAGATATTACATTTGAGGAAGCAAAAGATATCGCTCATAAAGTAGGGATTGCAGCTCTCAAATACGGCGACCTATCCAACCAAATTGCCAAAGACTATATCTTTGATTTAGAACGCTTCGCATCCTTCGAAGGGAATACGGGTCCTTATATACTCTATACAGTGGTACGTATTCAAGCAGTCCTACAGAAGTTTTATACTCAAGCAACTGTCCTTACTGTTACAGATCTACCGCTTCAGTTACCTAGCCATGAAAGTGAACGTGACCTCATGCTTACATTAACCCAACTCAATGATGTGCTTACAGCCAGTTTCATAGATTATAGCCCACATAAAATATGCCAATATATCTATGAACTCGCCAATGCCTTTAATCGTTTTTATCACAACACCCAAATCATTCGAGAAGAAGACCTACGCAAGCAATATAGCTGGATTAAAGTCAGCACCTTAACTAAGGATGTACTCACTTTATGTCTAGATCTCCTTGGTATTGAGGTACCTACAAAAATGTAAGTTATAATTTTCCTTTCTAGAGGTATACTAACCACGTATAACCATTAAGGAGGAAACCCTATGAATGATTTACTCGATAAAGGTGCGGTGCTCCAGCGCGACAAAGAAACCTATGCAATCGCACCCCATTTAACAGGTGGTCTTGTAACACCTGCCCAACTTAAGAAAATAGCAGAAGTAGCAGAGAAGTACCATGCCAAAGCCCTTAAAGTAACGGCTGCTCAGCGTATTGCTATCGTAGGCTTAAAAGAAGAAGATATTGATAAAGCCTGGGAAGATCTCGGCATGAAACCAGGCGCAGCTATCGGCCTCTGTGTGCGTAGTGTAAAGATTTGCCCTGGTACGACCTTCTGTAAGCGTGCGCTTAATGACTCGGTAAGCATCGGCCAAAAACTAGATACCATCTATCACGGCCAAGACTTACCTAATAAACTTAAGATAGGCGTAAGCGGATGCCCGAACAGTTGTTCGGATAGCCACACAAGAGACATCGGTCTCATTGGCACCGCAAAAGGCTGGCGCATTTATGTAGGTGGCAAAGGCGGGCGTAAACCGCGCCTTGGGGATATGCTTGTACCATTAGTGGATGAAGACACCCTCTTCAATATTATCCAAAAAGTCATTGATGTTTATGCTACCAATGGTGAAAAACATGAACGTATCGGCGATTATATCGACCGTATCGGCTTTGAAACTTTCAAGCAACAAGTAGGCCTAGAGTAACAAAAAAAGCAATAGACTAAGATTTAATCTTTGGTCTATTGCTTTTTTATTGAGGCATACTATTCTCTAGACAATTTGAGGAATAAGCTCCGCTAAGTAACGCCCTAAGGCCGCATGTGCTTCTAAGGATAGATGCATGCAATCTATTGGTGACATGGTAAGCTGTGGAATCGTATGGGCATCTAAAAAATGACAGCCTAAGTTATTGGCTACTTCTTTATAATACGGTGCTAATTGCTCAGATTTTTCTACACACCCTTTACCCATTTCAAAAGCTACAGCAGTCTTTTCAAAGCCTTTTTCGATAGGACCTGGTGCAATAATAAGAATATTAGGCTCATGTCGCCATGCATCGTGAATAGACATTGCCTTTTGAACGAGTCGATTCATACCTTTTGCAATATTAGCAGCATTCACACCAAAACGTTCTTTGACATCATTGGTACCTAGCATAATAACGAGTAAATCTACTGGCTCATGAGACATCAAACACTGAAAGATCCCCTGCATACCATTTAAACCTTCAAAGATCGGATCTTCAAACACGGTCGTGCGTCCACTAAGGCCTTCCTCTATCACGATATAGGCTTCACCTAAGTGTTCCTGAAGAAGGCGTGTCCACCGTTCCTTTTCATTAAATCGCCCATTTGTTTCAGCGCAGTAGCCATGTGTATTGGAGTCACCAAAACATACAATTGTCTTACTCATATCCAATCACCTCTTATTCTTAATTTTTGAATCATTCTAATAAGAATATACTATCATTTAAAAGACTTCGTAGCAATCCAAAATACTTTCTTTAATAATTTCAATTTACATAAACATATATATGTATTAAACTTTATTTATTAGACAAAATTTAATGACATTAGAAATGATTTAGGAGATTAATTATGTTTTGGAGAAAAAAAGAAACACCTCAAGAAAATTTGAAGACTTCTTCACATTTAACGGAAGAAGCAGTACTTCCTATAACCTTAGAACTTGCCGATGCAAGCAAAAATGTTTATAAGTTTACATTGGATATGAAAAAGGCTATTCAGCAACTTGTCGAACTATCTGGTGGCATTTCACATTTATCACACGAAGCAGTGTCCAATGTCCATCAGTTTCACTCAAGTATGTCCCAAATGACTGAAGCCATTGAGCATATCGACCATTTGGTAACGGATAACAAAAATCATTCCCTAAGAACTGTGGAAGCCATAGAGAAAGGAGGGCTTAGGCTAGGTGAAACTGTCCAACACATTGAAGATGTGGCAGTTGACTATGAACATACGCTGGAAACATTACAAAATCTAAATAACTATTCAAAAAACATTTCATCCATCACAACCTATATGGATAGTATTGCTGCTAAAACTTCTTTACTCTCCATTAATGCCAGCATAGAAGCTACAAGAGCTGGTGAAGCTGGCCAAGGCTTTTTGGTCATCACACATGAAATTAAAGTTCTAGCAGAGCAATCTAAAAAGTTTAGTAAAGATATCGAAGAAATGCTAGTCAATATAAAAAAGTGTATTCATCAGATGGATACCTCAACACAAGTCAACTTCAAAAAGATTAAAGCAACGCAAGAAGCCACCGCAACCCTTACACATGTATTAAGTGATGTGCTCCAAAGTAGCTATGCACTCAATCATAATATTGAGTCCACATCAAAAAGTAGTAATGAAATCAAGCTAGCGATACATAGTGGTACCACCCAACTTACAGGACTTCAAGATACAATACAAGATAATAATGAAAAGATAGAGGAAATGGTCACTATTATTCATACACAGGCAAAGGGAGTAGATACATTAGAGAACGTCAATGAAAAAGTAAAGAACTTATCTGCACGTCAGCTAGAACTTGTCATGGGTGAAAAACTTAGAAAAGAACTTAACGCGCTAGCTGAAGAGGTACGTCATTATGCCGGTGCTAAAGACCCACACGCTTTGCAACAATTATGCCATAAATATCATGCACTCAACATCTATTATGGTAATAGCACAGGTTCCTTCATTTATAGTAATAATCCCACCTCCATTGGTCTAAATATCTTTAATGTAAACCCTAGTTTCAAACATTTTTATACCTCTCATAAAGTCATTGAAATATTCGAGTTATCCAGAAATATATTTACCGGTGAAGTAACACAGTTTGTAGGGATAAAAGATGCACATAGTAGTAACTTTATATCCATTGGATTTGCTTTAGATGGGCTTATTAAGCTTTATGGGCGATAATATTGAAAAGCTACCTAGCGAAAGGGAGGATTAAGTATGTGTATTACAATTAGAGACTATCAAGCTACAGATGAGCGAAACTGGGTAAGATGTAGAGTCCTATCCTTTCTTGATTCATCTTATTATGATGACGTGAAGCGTGAGAAAGAGCAGTATGACCATCCATCTATTTGTTTAATTGCGGAGCATGATAACCAAATGATTGGATTGATCGATGTAGAGTACGAAGAGAGTAGAGGAGAAGTGTGCTACTTAAAAGGAGCTTTAGGCGCTAGTATCTGGAACCTAGGTGTCCTCCCAGAGTACAGAAATAGAGGGATTGCAGGGATGTTATGGGAACAAGCCAAAGCATTACTTATTGAAAGAGGCATACAGCGTGTAGAGCTATGGACACAAGATGATGTGCCTGCTAATAAATGGTATGAAAAACAAGGATTTAAGCTTACATGGAGCTATCTAAATGTCTTTGTCTATAAAGACGACCAAGATCCAGCTAAAAGCTACATAAATCATAACGTCCTTGGAAAAACCTTTGGGATGCGTTGTTTAAACTTCGAAGCGCCTATTGAAAGAAAACAGGAATGGATCAGTCATTGTGAGCGTGTTCACGAAGTCCGACTTTATGAATTGAAACTCTAATATAACCCCCACCTAGAAAGCAAATTGTCTGGTAGTAGAACAGTAAGCCTAATAGGTGGGTTTTAAGTATAATAGAAGTGCTTATACTTATATAAGTAACTATTCGCGAAACACAAGTTTTACGAAAAATAGGTTATATAAGAAAGTAAAGAGCGGTTTCCCACTCTTATTTTCTTATATAACCTATTGCTTTATGTCTATTCGTTTTTAATCTTGTAATCCTTTTTCTGCGTACTCTTTTGTACGGTTGCGAATACGCTTTGCGTAATCGATAATCTTACGGTCATACTCTTGATCCATTAATGGTGATGTGAGTAAGAAATCCGCTGTTGATTGATTACTTGCTACTGGTATATCGTATAATGCAGCGATACGAAGTAAAGCTTTAACATCTGGGTCATGTGGCTGAGCTGCTAATGGATCCCAGAAGAAAATCATAAAGTCAATCTTACCTTCTACGATACGGCTTCCTATTTGCTGGTCACCACCTAGTGGACCACTATTAAATGCTGTAATAGGTAATTCTGTAGCATCTGCTAGAAGCTTTGCTGTGGTTCCTGTACCACATAAAAAGTGCTTTGTAAGCTTCTCCTTATTGATCTTTACCCATTCAATCATATCTGATTTTCTATTATCATGCGCTACTAATGCGATGCTTTTTTGCTTTTCCATACGTACGAGTGTATAGTCTTTTTCATTTGTCATTGATGTCTGCCTCCTTATTGTGCCAACTATTTTATTTTCTTTATTATTATACCCTTTATTCACTCATTTGCCTATAGGTTTTAAAATCTTCGCCTATTTCTTCGATAAGATAACTCATTTTTTTTGAGTTATTATAAGAGAGATACAGCTTCTTCTTCGCCCTTGTCATCCCTACATAAAAGAGCCTCTTCTCCTCTGCTAATAACCCTTCTTTCACACTTTTCGTCAGTGGGAAGATGCCTTCATTGCACCCAATCATATACACATAGTCGAATTCTAGACCTTTTGCTTGATGAATGGTCATAATCGGTATCTTATTTTTAAATAAATCACTCTGCTCTACTTCACTATAATGGAGTGCTGAGAAAGAAATGAGCTTAATCATATTGTCCTGGATACTTAGCTTTTCATCATAAAGCTCTTTCGCAATCTTGAAGTATTCTCTTATACTTCCTACTTCTTCTTCAGTGTAGTAGTCTTTGAGTCCACAATCATTCATCACATACTGAATACTTTCATGGGGTGGTTGTGTAAGAATCGTATCTACCATCGATAAAATGCGTGTCTTATAGTCGTGGATATAAGGATAATACGCCTCTAAATGCTCATGCCTCTCCTGCTTCTTCGTGGCAATCACATCCATCAGATGCTTAAGGACTTCTCCCGTAGCCAGTATATCATAGTAGGCATTATGATTAGGCTCATGCTCTGTATCTATAAGCTTCGAGAGTGTGTCTAGCTTGTGGTTTACCAAATGTGGATAGACTTTACATGATAAATCCAAGGTATCGTAAACTGCTTTATAATCTAGAGGATCTTCATCATAGCGATACATCATACTCCCTAAGATTTCCAAATCATACTTAATATTATGCCCAACGATTACATCTTTTTTCACAAAAGTCTTTAAAGCTTGCAGTGCTTCTTTTGGTGGTTTGCCATCTTTAGCTAGTTGTTCATCTGAGAAGCCATGCACATGGTAAGAATCCCCTACTTCTTTTGTAGGTTTCAGTAAGACATCAAGTTTATCTACGACGCCTTTTTTCCCATAGCGAATCGCTGCTATTTGGATGACGTCTTCTGTGGTCGTATCAAGGCCTGTACTTTCTACATCAAGAACGATGATTTCATTATGATCATAGGCTTTATAAAGTGCTTGATACGGGTCACTATCTTCGGCTTCGAACCAGTCATGGAGATACATATAGTCTTTCTGTGTCTTCTTTAATTCATAAAGGAGCCAGTCATCGATCTTAATCATCGGGTATTTCAGCAGTTTCTCCAATGCATGACTATTACGCCTATTAGTCGCGTAGGTAAAAAGGGCTAATAGATCTTTAATTTCTTTTTTTCTAAAAAGGCGTATATCTTCTACGCGGATGCAAGGTATCTGATGCTTCTCAAATACTTCACTTATCTTTTTCGCTTGGTTGTTGATACGTGTCAGCACGGCTATACGTGTCTCGCCATTAGTAAGGTGCTGGCTAATAGACTGAGCTACCGCTCGCATTTCGCCAGGCTCATGGGCTGCTGACATCACTTCGATGGGCTCACCTATCTCCAATACTTGTGGTGAGCAATCCAGTGGATACAGGTTGGTGTTACGAATATATTGATTGGCTGCTTTTAAAAGCATCTGTGTGCTTCTGTAATTGTAGGTCAGTTCTATCTGCGTAGGAACGAAGGTCTTACGGTAATCTTCGATCATCTCGAAAGGCTTCGAGCCTCGCCACTCGTAGATTGTCTGATTAAAGTCACCAAATAAAGCGATCTCATTACCTTGTGCAAGGATTTTGAGTAGATGGTATTCTCTTTCACTAGTGTCTTGCATTTCATCTACTTGTATATAGCGATAGCGGTTACGCCATTTACTGGCGATACGCTCATCTTCCAAAAGGTATGTGGCTTCAATGATCAGATCGATAAAGTCCACACTGTTATTAGTCTTAAGATATTTTTGGTACATTTTAAGAATGGATACGCCGTACCTTTTAATGATTTCATCGTATTTCTTGTGTTGTTTTAAGTAGTCACTTACTACTAGCTTATAATCACTGCGCTCTTTTGCTTCAAAGGTAAGACTATGTTTTTTTACATTTTCAATAAAACTCGTAAGCATATACATATTGGTATAGTCTTCTTTTGTAAGGGCAAAAACAATGCGTTTTAAGACTTCACTGGTATCACTTTCATCCATAATGGTGCATGGAAAGGTAAAGTGGGTATTGTCTTTCTCATGATTAATTAAGTAGTAGCAAAAAGAGTGAAAGGTCTTAATGGTAAGTTTCGCTATGGCTTTTGGATCATAAAGCTTGATACGCGCCTCCATCTCTTTTGCTGCTTTATTTGTAAACGTAAGATTTAGTATATTTTCAGGCTGTACACCTTGTTGCATCAAATACGCTGTGCGCATGGCTATAACCTTTGTTTTTCCTGTGCCTGCTGGTGCAAGAACAATATGGTTACCCTGGGTCGATTGTACGGCTAGTTGTTGATTGGTATTCAGTGTTTCAAAATCTTTTTCAAATACAGTCACCATGCCACCTCCTAAGTCTCATTATAGCATAGGGCTAGGCGTTGCACATAGATGTATTTCGTAGTATGATGGAAGTGTTTGAAATAATGAATGAGGTGTAATCATGGAAAAAATCATACAACTTTGTACATCTACCCTTGAGAATGGCACTTTTATTACAGGTACTTGGAGTAACCCACGTACCAAGCAAGATGCATATGAGAAATGCACTTTAAAGCCAGTCGTTCTTAAAGACGTACCTTATGTACAATTTACTTTTTATAAAGACAATAAAGCGTATCATCATAATGTTGTTCTTGAAGACGTATCTGCTTTCATCACCGAGCACTGTACCAACTTCAAGCAACTCCAGCTTTTCACTGCAATGAATGACTTCGCTATGCTTATCAACAAAAAAGGACAAGCTAATATCAAGAAGCTACCACCTACGAAAGAATGTCCTACTTGTTTTACACACAATCGCCAAAAGACTTATGTACTAGATGATACCAATGCTAAAGCATTTCTTGTACAATTAGGCCTTATGAGTGAAGATGGTAAAGTAAAGCCATCAAAGTATGATAAATACAAGCAAATTAATAAATACCTTGAAACCATTGAAGCAGTCATGAAAGACTTCAAAAATGATTTTATTCGTATCATAGACTTTGGATGTGGTAAATCTTATCTGACTTTTGCTATGTACTATTATCTCACTGAAATTTTAGGCAAGTCTGTAGAAATTGTAGGTTTAGACCTTAAGGAAGACGTCATTACTTTTTGCAACAAGCTTTCTGAAGAGCTAGGCTATACCAAACTTAAATTCCAAGTAGGCGATATCGGCCAGTATACTACCAATCAGCAGATTGATATGGTGGTTTCCCTACACGCTTGTAATACAGCTACTGATGCTGCTATCTCTAAAGCAGTGGGCTGGGATGCAAAGATTATCCTTGCAGTGCCTTGCTGTCATCACGAATGCTATACACAGATTCAAAACCCAATGCTGGCGCCTATCTTAAAGCATGGTATTTTAAAGGAGCGCATCGCCGCACTTGTTACAGATGGTCTACGTGGTCAACTCTTAGAATCAGTAGGCTATAAAGTATCCATTATGGAATTTATTGATATGCAGCATACCCCAAAGAATATCCTAATCAAAGCCATTAAGTCATCAGATCACTTTGATACTTCGGCTTATGAGACCTATCAGACACTTTGCAAAGAGCTTCATCTAGATTTATCCTTACCTAAGTTTTTAGGTGATAAACTTTCTTAATACAGAAAAGCCAAAGTGCTTACCACTTCACGCAGTGGTAAGCACTTTGGCTTTTCTTTTCATTTAAGGTTGTTCGAATAACGTTGTGGAGTCAATACCTATATCGCTAAAGGTAGACTCTAATGCTTTTGGCTCTGGTGGTCTAGGTTTTGTGCCTATCTTCACCACTTCGCCTCTTGCGCGATAATAACTGGTATTCACTAGCTCTTTGTGTACGAGTGTATCATTTTTATAACAAAGTTTATACAGCTTCACAGTCTTTCCTTGGAGTGGTGCTGTCTCTTGAATACGCTGATCCACATAAAGTGATGGATCTTTAATGATCTTTATGGCTGGTGGTTCAGTCGTCTTCACTGTTTCTGATGAGAACTTGATGCTATCATAGTCTTCTTTAAGAGTAGTATGACTGAAGATATTTACATAGACACGGTTGTTCTCACAGTAGCTTTCGATAAATACTGGATACGCCGTGTTATTCTGAAATCTAAAGTCAATGCTATCGGTTGCATAAGTTGCATCACGCCCCAATGGTACATATGCCACAGGCAAAGAATGGTTCGCACGTGCGACAATGTCTAATTTAGATAAGAGCACTGCATTGTAAAGGGTCGATGCGATTTGGCACACGCCACCGCCTATACCTTCTTCAAGCTTACCATCTACGATTACTTTTGAAGCACGATACCCTTCATCAAATGTGATGGGTTCTAACTGCTGCCCTAAAGAAAAGATATCCCCTGGTTTTAAGACACGATTAATTTTCTTTGCTGCAAGGGATAGATTTTGATTACGATTCTTATCACTATTATTATAGGATGTATAAAAGCTTGCGATAGGAGACTGTACAGTTTTTAGGAGCTCTGTGGTCACTGCTGCTGGTAGTTCTTTTACCACAACTGCGACTTCTCCTTCTTGCTGCTTCCCAAAATACTGTGCGATACGCCCTGCTGTCTCTTTGACATCCAGTGCTTCACCATTTGCTTCCTCTGTAAGGATAAACTGTCTGTTTTTGCGTTCAAGGGTAGCATCCACTGGGGCTTCATAAAAAGCTGTGGTATGCTGCATCAAGCCTTTAGATATGCCTTCCTCTGTAAAGGTAGGTGTCATATCAAACATCTTTGGTTGCTGACTACCGTATTTGGCGATACGATAGCGAGAAAAGAAATCCACATTATGTCCTTCATTGTATGCTAACTGGAGGGTTTCTTCTATTGGATACTGTGGGTTAAAGCTCTGGATAGGTACAGACGTTTTTTTATCTTTGTGAGTAAGTGTCAGTTTGTTTTCATGATTCGTAACTTTAAGTTTTTCTTCAAGTAAAAGTCTAGCTTCATCAACTGTAAGCCCCCCTATGGGGGTATCTTCTACGTATACATGCTGTGCAAAGCCTTCATCAAAGTCTTTCACAACCTTATATATGTATAACCCTCCCCCTAATAGGCATAATGTAGAGCTTACTAAAAGTACAACTAATAATGACATAATTATTTTTTGCGTACGACTACTCATGACTACCTCCTAGTTAGCGAATATGCGTGTAACTTAGATGGATTACTACATAAATGCAAATTGTGCAAAAATTCCTGCTACCATTGTAAGGATAAGAATCCCACAAATAATCCCTATAAACTTCTTTTTATTTTTATGCACTGCTGCGTACATATTAAATGGTTTTTTCTTTGCTTTTGCTTTTGTGTTTTTAGCTGACATTATAAATCCTCCCTTTGGATAAGTTTTTGTTTGATACAGTAAGTATAGTCAATCACACGTATGGTTCCATCTGCAAACGCGATACGTGCTTTAGGCTCATGAAGTTGTAAAATGGTACCTTTGCCATAATGCTTATGTGTAATAGTAGCCCCTTCTTCGATGGTTAGAGGCTTGTACAACATTTCATCAATAAAAGGGGATACACTCACCTTCTCTTGATATCTTTGTTGTGGCAGATAGATAAAAAGTTTTTCTTTGGCACGTGTCATACCTACATAAAGTAAGCGTCGTTCTTCTTCTAGTTGCTTTTCATCCAAGCTCTTGCTATGGGGAATCACACCATCTACTGCATCGACAATAAATACATAGGTAAACTCTAAACCTTTTGCACTATGCATGGTACTTAAAACGACCCCTTCTTGCTTTGTGTTTTTAGCATTTTGTTTAAGTCCCATAGCCATAAGCTTTAAGTGCTCTTCCCATGTATCAACGTCTTCAAATGATGATGCTGACTCTGTAATATCTGCTAACACATCCATCAAATTACTCACCGGCATTTTACGGAAGTTGGCATACTCTTGTAAGTACTTCTCATAGCCGATGGTCTTACTAATATACGCAATGGCATCTTTCAAAGGCTTCCTCTGTAAACATTGTAAATGATAAATAAACTCTTGTATATAGTCTTTTTGCCACTGGGTAAGCAGGTCTGATCTTGTAAGGGCATTCAAAAGGTCGCCACCCACTTTAACGGCATCCGCAAGCGCTGCTTTACTTATATATCTAGAGGGTCTATTGATAATTTGCATGATTTTCTCAGGGTTATTTCGATTCTTGGCAAGATGCAAATAAGCTAGCATATCTTTTGTCATCCACTGGTCATACAGTGTATGGATCGTATCTTTCAAGACAAAAGGTATATGGGCAGACATAAACATCTCGATCAGTGGTCGTGCCTGAATATTGGTTCGGTAAATGACTGCACATTCTGAAAGCTTCGTCTCGCCTTTTGTTAGTTCGATAATTTGATTCGTAATGGCTGCTGCCTGCTCCTTAGGGTCTTTACAGGTACAAAATGCTGGCCTTTCACCTTCTAATTTACTTGTCTTCATTTCCTTTGTATAACGATTGGTATTATGGGCAATCAGTGCATTACTATAGGCTAAGATAGGCTGGGTGGAACGGTAATTCACATCAAGTATGACTTTCTTTACAGGATCAAAGTAAGTCTCAAAGGATAGTAAAAACTCAGGCTTAGCGCCTCTGAATTGATAAATACTCTGGTCATCATCGCCCACTACAAAAAGGTCTTTATGTTTTTCAGCCAGAAGCTTAATCACTTCAAACTGTACACAATTGATATCTTGGAATTCATCGATGAGAATATGCTTATAACGTCTTCTCATATGCTCTAAAAGATGTTCATTATGTATGAGTGCGTAATAGCAGTCTACCAGCATATCATCAAAGTCAAAAAGTCCTTGTCTTTCTTTATAGGCATCATAACCTTGATAAACTTTTATAAAAAGTTCCTTTGAGATGCCGTCTGGATTATAATACTTGGGTTGAATCAACTGATTTTTCATTAAGGTTAAGTGCCCTAAAAAGACTTCCACAAAGTCCTCATAGCTTTCACCATCGATTTCTTTGTAGAGTTTTTCGATGACACGCTTTTTATTTTCTTCACTTATAAGATGGGAAAGGTCGTACTTTTCTGGGTCTACAAGGCGAAGGATTTTATAAAAAACAGAATGAAAAGTCCCAAATTGCACACGACTTCCCCCATACAGTTGGTAGTAGCGTTCTTTCATTTCTTCTGCTGCTGCCTTGGTAAAAGTAATGACGAGTATATGGGATGGATCACAACCAAATGTCTCTAACATATAGTGAATACGCTGGGTAATCACAAAAGTTTTCCCTGAACCTGGTCCTGCAATAATCATCGTTGGGCCGAGTGGCGCAGTGACAGCTTCTAGCTGATTGCTATTAAGTTGGGTGGTACTAAGTTCATTTTTTTTCATCGCTTTCATCTTTCATTAGGTAATAGATTATATTTATATTATACTCTTTTATTTCATTTAAAATCAAATTGTATTATAATAACATATAGATACGAATTTTTTATGAAAGGAATGGCATCTTTGGAAACTTTATTAACGCGCTATTTATTCTTCTTTGGTTTTGCGATGCTAGGCACTACTTTTGCTGTTTATTTGAAGAAAAGTACTCGAACACAACATCGTACGTGGCAAGATTTTAAGACAAACGAACAAGAAGCTAACTTTTGTACAAAAAAAGACTTTCCTTCTTTCTTATTATTGACTTTTGAAAAAGATAAAATACCATATGTTGCAAATCCACAATGCGAAAATATTTTTAATCAGCTTATGGCATTTGAAGACCAACCAATGGTAAATTTAAGTAACTATACAAACTTAGAACTCAAAAAACAATTTGGTATCAATCATTTCACAACTTTGGTTACTTATGAAGAAACCTACAATGTATTTTTAGAAACATTCTATCAGTATGCTCTATGTCTTTATGAGCAATACTATACAAAAGAAGCTATTGCTATAATCCATTATCTCATCGAAAAAAATGGAAACCTACAAAAATATAGTACCCTTCTTAACAAAATGTATGATACAATAAAACAAATTAATAATTCGAATAATTAGAATAATCCAGTAAGAGGTGTTAACATGAATATCGGGATATTTAGCGATACGTATTTACCACAGGTAAACGGTGTCGTTAGTTCAATCGTTACTTTAGAAAAACAATTAAGAAAACAAGGCCACAATGTCTATATCTTTACCATTAGCCATCCTAAGGCTCAGGAAAAAGAAGCTAATGTGTATCGTTTACCTAGTATGCCTTTTGTTTTCCTTAAAGATCATCGCGTAGGCCTTCTTTATTCTCCTAAATTAGTCCATAAGATAAAAAAATTAAAATTAGATATCATTCTTTCACAGACAGAATTCTCATTAGGCTTTTTTGCACGTTTAGTCTCTAAACAACTACATATTCCTATCGTTCATACTTACCACACGATGTATGAGGAATACATGCATTACATTTCAAAAGGCGTGGAATTCTCTCCTGAGTTTGCACGTAAGTATAGCAAGATGTTTTGTAATCATGTGGATGGGATTGTAGCACCTACTGCAAAGACTAAAGATTTACTTTTAAGCTATGGTGTCAAAAAACCTATTGAAGTTATCCCTACTGGTATTGATTTTTCTCCATTTAATCCTTCTAGCTATACAGAGGACGAGATTACCACACTTCGTCAGGAGTTTGGCCTTACTAAGGAAACCCCTGTCATTCTCTTTGTAGGTCGTGTGGCAAAAGAGAAAAGTATTGATATCATATTCCAAGCACTCCCTAAGGTTATAAAGGCATTACCTGAAGCAAAAATGCTACTCGTTGGGGATGGGCCTGAACTCATCAATCTGAAAAAACTAGCTGCTAAACTTGGTTTAACAGATCACATTATCTTTGCTGGTATGCGTCCTTGGAGTCAGATCGGTAAATACTATCAATTAGGCAATGTTTTTGTAAGTGCTTCTGTATCTGAAACACAAGGCCTTACTTTTGCTGAGGCTATGGCTGCTACTTTACCAGTTATTGCGAAAGTAGATGAAAGTATTCAAGGCCTCGTGGAAAATGACGTCAATGGTAAGCTTTTCGAAACGGTGGATGAACTCTCCGATGCACTTATTCGTATCTTAAGTGACGAAGCTTTCAGAAAGCAATTAGCCGATCAAGCGTTAACTTCTGTCGCACCATTATCAGATGAAATTTTTGGTGAGAATGCACTTCTTTATTACCAACGTATCTTAGCTTTATCTGGAGAAGCAAAATCTAAGAAAAATAAAAATACTAAAAAAGCCAAGAAGTCAAAATAACTTCTTGGCTTTTTGTTATGAGGCTTTAATACATATGGCCTTTTTCTATTGCTTCTTCTACTTCTTTAGGCATACCATCTAACAAACGTTGCAGTCCATGAGGACATAAGGCTAAAAACATGCATGCATTGCATTTAGGGTTTCTAGCTGTACAAATAGCTCTACCATGGGCAATCACTTGTGTATTGTACCGAATCCAATGCTCTTTTGGGAGCTTGGTCATCAAGTCCATCTCTATGGCTACTGGGTCTGTGCTTAAGGTAAGTCCCCAACGTATAGAGATACGCTTTACATGGGTATCCACGACAATACTTGGTATTTCAAAGATATTGCCACGTACTACATTGGCTGTCTTTCGCCCTACGCCTGCTAATTTCACAAGTGTTTCTAAATCACTAGGCACTTCACCGGCATGCTCTTCAAGCAAGGTGGTAGCGCATTGCTTAATGTTTTTTGCTTTGTTTTTATAAAAGCCAGTGCTTTTAATGGCTTCCTCCAAAGCACTGATTTCTTCTTTGGCAAAAGCTTCAGGCGTTGGGTATTTCTTAAACAAATCTGCAGTTACAATATTGACACGGTCATCGGTACACTGTGCACTTAAGATGGTAGCAATAAGTAGCTGAAAAGGTGTCTCATGATTCAAATAACAGATAACATCCTTCTCATAATAGGTGTCTAATGTCTCCATCAATAACTTAATGTGTTCGTTTGCCTTCATCTAGCATCTCTCCTGTTAATACAGTCCACTTAGGGCTTTGGGTATAGTCAAATAAAATCGCCATTTCTTCTGGCTCACGCTTGTCTATATTGTAGCTAAACCATTCGATATGCATACGTCTTAAGCGCTGTCTCGCACTGATTGCTTCTTCTACGCCTAGCGACTCTATCATAAAGGTATCATTACGTAAAATTGTATTAGCTAATTCTTTATAGTGTTGCTGATCGGTAGTCACGAGTACTTCTGGAAGTTCCTTCACTTGCTCATGCTTATACCAATCAAAGCGAATAAGTTCCTTGATAAGGGTTTCATTAATCCCTTCTAACGTTAATGCAAATTCAGCTAGTAACGTATAATACGATGCTTTCTTATGCTGTATGTTGTCATACCCATTCTGTCCCCAGTACACGCTCAGTGCTTCATAAAATGCAAATACAGACGGACATAATGTATAAAGGTACTCTAAACTACTATGAAAACGCTCACTATTATAGTAACGCTCTACTAATTCTTCAATCTGATGAAGTCTTAACATGGATTCATATGGCATTTCACGGGTATAAAGTACTTCATAAGGTGGCTTTGATTTATAAATGATACCATAAGCTTCTGCATTTTCACGTAGTCCTGATCCTTTAAGGAGCTTTAAAAACCCTAGTTGGAATTGCTCAGGTCTTAAGGAGATAACGTCATTAAAGGACTTCTCAAAAGAAGCGTAGTCTTCTAAAGGTAACCCTGCAATGAGATCTAAATGTTGATGGATATTGCCAAGTGCTTTAATCTGAAGGACTACTTCTTTAATCTCCTCAAATGGCATCGGACGTTTGATAAGCTTTAATACTTCGGGATTTGTGGATTGAACGCCTATTTCAAATTGGATAAGTCCTGGTCTTGCTGTACTTAGTAAAGTGAAAATCTCTTCATCCATAAGCTCTGCTGCAATCTCAAAGTGGAAATTAGTATGCCCATTATCATGCTCAATAATATAGGCCCATATAGCCATCGCTATTTTCTTATTGGCATTAAATGTACGATCCACAAATTTGATTTGCTTCACACGGTGGTCTAAAAAGTACTGTAACTCCTGAAGGATACGTTCAAGTGGTAGGAAGCGCACACCTTTTTCAGCAGAAGACAGACAGTACTGGCAATTAAACGGACAGCCTCTTGAGCCTTCATAATACATAATCTTATGCTCGAGTCCTTCTAAATCATCATAAACAAAAGGTACATCCGCCATATTCATCGGTGCTCTTTTTGGCGTTTCAATGACGTTCCCTTCTGAATCTCTGAAAAGAATACCTTCTATTGCTTCTAATGGCATTTTATGATGGAGGAGATGCTCCATGTAGTCATACCAGATAGGCTCTCCTTCATTTTCCATAACCATATCTATCGGTAATCGCTCAAATAAGGCATGGGCATTATAGGATACTTCCGGACCCCCTAAGACAATCTTAACCTCTGGCAAGATTTGTTTAAGAACAGGTAGGATGCTCTCCACCATTTCCATATTCCATATATAACATGAAAACCCGATAACATCTGGTTTACGTTTATAAATTTCTTTAATCATCTCATTTTCTTCATGATTGATAGTAAGTTCTAATACTTCCATATGTTCCTTGAAATCCTCACAATAAGTGGAGATATAACGTAACGCAAGGGAAGAATGTATATATTTAGCATTTAATGATACAAGTAATACTTTCAATGTTGATTTCCTTTCTTTTTTCGCGATTTTACTCCTTATTATAACATATTAGTTGCAAAAAAGATGATTAATTTGGTATACTACTATATAACATTATTAGGGGAATAGGTGAACTTATGAAAAATACTAAAGCAAAGAAACAACATGCTACATTTGACTTAGCTGAAGGTACTTTACCTTCACTCAAAAAAGAAGCTTATGATTGGGAAAAAAAGATACCTTTACGACTTGAGCCTTGGCATTTAACGACTTTTGCACTACTGCTTGACGTTTGTATTTTAGTTATGTATTTCTTTATCAATGTCGGGGTATCTTATCAAGTTCCTATCGGTTATTGTACCCTTATTCTTAATTTTTCATTCTGTGTGCTAAGTTACATACTTCTTAAGAAAAAACACTGGCCAATTAATGTCAGTCGCTTTACCAAGATGATCAATGTGGTCGCTTTATGTATTACTGTTATTGTACTTGCTATTACATTACTTATTGATAGTATGGCATAAAAAACGAGTTAACTTGTAAAAGTTAACTCGCTTTTTTTATGCTCATTAATAATTTGTGTTGTATCCTGTGCCATAACCATTATTGTATGTGCCATTATAGCCATTATTGTAGTTACCATTGTAGTTATCATTGTAGTTATTGTAATAACCATCATAACCATAACCATCGTAACCTGTTGTTGAATCATATCCAGCTGCACAACCTACAAATGCAAACATACTAGTTACTGCTAACAATACTACGAGTGCTTTTTTCATAATGAATTACTCCTTTGCTTATCAAATTTATAAGCTTAGTATAAGCACTTGTCGTTATTTTATACTCATCTTTTTATTAAGCATTTTTTTGTAATTTTGCATGGATTGCTTGTGCCGCTTTTTTACCTGCACCCATAGCTAAAATAACTGTCGCTGCACCTGTAACCACATCGCCACCTGCATAAACATTTTCTTTGCTTGTAGCCATAGTCTCTTCTTCTACAATGATGCCACCCCATCTTTGTACGTCAAGACCTGGTGTTGTCGTACGAATAAGAGGGTTTGGACTTTGACCAATGGCAATAATAACGGTATCCATTGGTAGTTGATGGGTACTGTCTGGTTTAACGACTGGGCGTCTTCTACCTGAGTCGTCTGGCTCACCTAGCATCATCTCCACACACTCTAAAGCAGTCACTGCTCCTTCTTCACCGTAGATCTTCACTGGGTTACAAAGAAGTTTAAAGATAATGCCTTCTTCTTTTGCATGATGGATTTCTTCTAGACGTGCTGGAAGTTCTTCTTCCCCACGACGGTAGACGATATACACTTCTTCTGCGCCGAGACGCTTCGCTGTACGTGCAGCATCCATTGCTACATTACCCCCGCCAACGACTGCGACACGTTTACCTACATAAATAGGTGTGGCACTATTAGGGAAATCATAAGCTTTCATAAGATTGGAACGTGTTAAAAACTCATTTGCTGAGTAGACGCCATTTAACCCTTCACCTTCGATACCCATGAAGTTTGGTAAACCAGCACCACTTCCTACAAATACAGCCTTATACCCATCTTCCATCAGTTCATCAATGGTAATACTCTTACCAACGATGACGTTCTTTTCTATCTTAACGCCTAAGTCTACAATTTTTTGTACTTCTTCTTCTACGAGCTTTTTAGGTAGACGGAATTCTGGAATACCATACACTAGTACACCCCCTACTTGATGAAGTGCTTCAAATACAGTTACTTCATAGCCTTCTTTTGCCAGTTCTCCAGCACATGTAAGGCCTGCTGGACCTGCTCCAACGACTGCTACTTTTGTGTGATTAGACACTACTTGACTAGCTTGTCCTTTACCTTCTGCCATCATATAATCCGCTACAAAACGTTCAAGACGTCCAATACCTACTGCTTCACCTTTTTTACCACGCACACATTTGCCTTCGCATTGATTTTCTTGAGGGCATACACGGCCACAAATAGCTGGTAATGCATTTTCAGTAGTGATAATACGATAAGCTTCTTCGATATTTCCTTGCTTTACTTCTTCGATAAATTCTGGTATAGGTACATTGACAGGACATCCTGCTACACAAAAACGCTGCTTACATCCTAAGCAGCGCTCTGCTTCTTCCATGGCCATTTCTTTTGTATAACCTAGGGTTACTTCTTGGAAATTTTTATTACGAATATCAGGGGCCTGTTCAGGCATCTGTACTTTTTGTAAGCTCATATTTGGCATTATTTGTGTCCCCCTAACTTTAAGTTGCATACATGTTCTTCTTGTTTTTTGTACATGTTTTGGCGTCTCATCGCTTCATCGAAGTCTACTTCAAATCCATCAAAGTCTGGACCATCTACACATGCAAACTTCACTTCGCCCCCTACTGTTACACGACAACCACCACACATACCTGTTCCATCGATCATAATAGGGTTCATAGAAACCATGGTTGGAATCCCTAAAGGTTTTGTTATATTAACAACTGCTTTCATCATTGGAAGTGGTCCTATAGCAATAACTTCATCGTATACTTTGCCTTCAGCTAAAAGGGTATTAAGTACATCTGTTACGAAGCCTTGTATCCCTAATGAACCGTCATTAGTCGCCACATAAACCGCTTCACTCACTTCTTTAAACTCATCTTGCAAAATGACAAGACTTGCATCTCTTCCCCCAAGAATCACATCACACGGTACCCCTTGCTCCTGGTATTTCTTAATTTGTGGGAATAAAGGTGCTGCACCAACACCACCACCGATACCTAGCACACGTTTTTTGCCATGTAACTGTGCTTCAACACCTAAAGGTCCTGCAAAGTGAGCAATAAAATCCCCTTCTTTTTTTTCTGCAAGTTTTTTTGTAGAGTAACCTACTACTTGATAAATAATGGAAACAGTCTCCTCTTGGCGGTCATAATCTTGAATCGTTAAAGGGATACGCTCATCACCTTCATCTGCACATAAAATGATAAATTGACCTGGCTCACATTTTCTAGCAACAAATGGCGCATGTACGACCATTTTTTCTACAACGTCATTAAGTTTTTCTTTTTTAATAATTTTATACACGACTTTCTCCTTTACGCTATTTGAATAATTTTAATATGTTTTTCCATATATAAGTCAATATATATTTCTCCAACTCTTACAATAGGACGGTACACACAATGGGGATGGATAAAGACGACTTCGCCCACATCACCTGTGCTTAATATGACATAAATACCTATATAATAATTTGCAATATGATTAATGAAAGTTAGCAGCATTTCTGTATCGAGTTGACCAAAAACACCTGTCTGCATAAGTTCCATCACATCAAATGGCGACTGCTTTTCTTTGTAAATGCGGCAAGCCGTCATGGCATCATAAATATCTGCTATGGCGAGTACTTTACCTAGCTTATGAATATATTGATCTGTGAGTCCCCTTGGATAACCTGTGCCATCTAACTTTTCATGATGTTCTAATACACCTTCTATCACATCAATATGTATCTTTCTCACTTCTTCTAGAATTTCGTAACCATAAATCACATGCTTTTTCATTTCTTCGAATTCCTGATCAGTCAATTTACTAGGCTTTTGCAAAATTGCAGATGGAATTTTAGCCTTGCCAACATCATGTACAAGGCCAGCTAAAATAAGCTGCTTGATGGTTTCATCTGTGTAGTGCATCCACTTTCCTATAAGCATTGCCAGTAAAGCGACATTAATACTATGTGTATAGGTATACTCATCCGCTAATCTTACCATATTAATACAGGCTAAGATAGTATAGTTGGCTTTAAAATCAACTTCTACAGCTGCTGCAATGTCTTTTATAGCATCTATGTCTAATACATTCCCCAAGGTAATAGAATCCAATATGTTTTTTAACTTTTTACGATGGGTTTCGTATTTTTCGATTACCTCTGAGGATACATTCCACACATTATTCCATGAACTTATATAGACACAAATACGACCACATTTGAATTGATAAAGATGCTTAATTGTATCATCCGTTAGTACTTGCTCTGCCCCTATTATAATAGCACCTGTTGACAAATCAAGAATGGGTTCTGCTGTTACCATTCCAGGTACACATCTTGTGAGTGGAATATCTATTTTATACATACTCATTTCCCCTTATTAAACTTATTTATCCTATACCTTATACTCATATTATAGTCTATTCATTAATGTATTCATAGAAATTTTTATAACAAGGGTCAAATTCATAAAATCCCCCTACGTGGTAGGGGGATTGGTCATTTTTTAGTAAGCTACACCTTGCATATACATAGATTCTGCAACTTTCATAAAGCCAGCAACGTTTGCACCAAGTACGTAGTTTTCTGGATCCCCATAAGTTTCCGCAGCTTGTTTTGCACTTGAATGAATATTCTTCATGATATTTTGAAGCTTTTCATCAACTTCTTCAAATGTCCAGCTATAACGCATACTATTTTGAGACATTTCTAAACCTGAAGTTGCTACGCCACCGGCATTTGCAGCTTTACCTGGTCCAAATAGTACTTTGTTTTCTAAGAAGATATCTACTGCTTCTGGAGTAGATGGCATATTTGCACCTTCAGCTACTGCAATGACACCATTTGCAACGAGAAGTTTTGCATCTTCACCATGTAACTCATTTTGAGTTGCACAAGGTAATGCTATTTGACAAGGTACTTTCCAAATACCTCTGCAACCTTCTTCATATGTAGCATTTGGACGTTGATTTGCGTATTCAACGATACGTTTTCTTTGAACTTCTTTAATTTCTTTCATTAAATCAAGATCAATACCATCTTTATCGTATACGTAACCTGCTGAATCACTCATCGCTACAACTTTTGCACCAAGTTGCATTGCTTTTTCAGCAGCATAGATAGCAACGTTTCCTGAACCAGAAATAACCACATCTTTTCCAGCAAAGCTATCATTTCTTGTAGCAAGCATTTCTTGTGTGAAGTAGCAGCAGCCATAACCTGTTGCTTCTTTTCTTACAAGTGAGCCACCATAAGTTAAGCCTTTACCTGTAAGTACGCCTGTAAATTCATTTCTTAAACGCTTGTATTGTCCATACATAAAGCCAATCTCACGTGCACCTACACCGATATCTCCTGCTGGTACATCTGTGTCTTGACCGATATGTTTTGCAAGCTCTGTCATAAAGCTTTGGCAGAATCTCATGATTTCGCCATCTGTTTTACCTTTTGGATCGAAGTCACTACCACCTTTACCGCCACCCATAGGAAGGCCAGTAAGAGAGTTTTTGAAGATTTGTTCAAATCCTAAGAATTTAATAACGCCTAGGTTTACAGATGGATGGAAGCGAAGACCGCCTTTGTATGGTCCAATAGCGCTATTGAACTGTACTCTATAGCCGCGGTTAACTTGTACTTTACCTGCATCATCTACCCATGATACACGGAAAATAATAATACGCTCTGGTTCTACCATACGCTCAAAAATACCTGCTTCAACATACTTTGGATTCTTTTCAGCTACTGGCTCCATGCATAATAATACTTCTTTTACTGCTTGATGAAACTCTGGTTGTGCTGGATGATTTTTTTCTACACGACTCATTAAATCTGCCATATACTCTGTACGAAATGCCATGTTCATTGCCCCCTTTTAATAATAAATGGATACTACTTTTAAATTTTATAGTTCTATCTTATCACAATTACTTAAAATTGCAAGAAGTTTAGTATAATTTTTCATTTTTTTTATTATTCAAAGATAAAACCCCGTATTTTTTGAGACCAAACCTATTTTTATGAATTAAAACTTGTCAGCTCTTTCATAAATTTAAAAAAGGACAGATTCCATCCAGAATCCATCCTTCTTACCTTATTCATGTATAATAATCATGGCATCGACTGGCAAATGTTCATACAACCAGAGTGCATCTTCTTCTTTTAAGATAATTTTGCCTTTTGTTTGCCCTTCACCTAATCTATTATAGGTGCCTTGCTTTAGCTGCCAATGCTCATCTCTAGACATACCATGCACAATAATGCCTTCACTTAATACCATCTTGTAATTGGCGCCTTCTCTAGCTTCCTGATCATAATAACTTTCGCCTTTTTCTTGAAGATAATAAGTACCTACAGGGGTAGGGGTCGTTTTGCTTCCACCAGAACAAACAAAACGCTTGATTTCTTTTTCACCTTCATAAACACGAAGCTCTTGGTTATTTCCAGTAAATACTTCTACCCATATACGATTAGCCGGAAGCGGTACTGTCGTAAAGGATACTTCTTCTTTTTTACTTAGTTCACCTGAATGGGCTTGTATTTGAACACTTGCGTTATACGTTTTATCAGGTTTCAACATAACAGAGGGATAAAAATCAACACGGTATTCATTCTTTACAATACCTTGCAAGAGCTCACCATCTAATTCCAAATAAGCTGCTTCTAGTGGCGTTTCACTTTCTACGGTTATACGTGGATAAAGCCCCACCCACTTACTGCCATCCTTAGGTATCACTCGTTCAATCAGTGGTAATTCATCTGTTTTCACCCCTAGTTGAATGGTTTCATCTAAGAGATTGCCTGCTTTTGAAGGCATTCCTTTTCTAAAAGAAAGCAAATAGTTATGATTATTTTCTAATTTTGTCTTAGGGGTGAACATGAATGTTGTTTCATCTTTATATTGTCGACCTTGTTCATCTGTCCTTTTTAAAGCTTCAATATAAAACTGTGCATCTGACTGTAAGTTTTTACTGAGTGTATGCTCGTCCATAGGGGTATTAAATTGTACATAAAATGGCTTATCCGTCGTAATGAGTAGTTCCTCTGTAGGTTCAAGTATTTGAATGGGTGATTTAAACTGAATGGGAATACTTGCATTTTTAGATATACCTTTGTAAAGTGTAGGGGCATTATCTATAAGTAATGTAATGTTTTGCCCTTGTATATCACCTGTTTCTTCTATAAGAATGGTGCAAGTATGGGGTCCATCCCACTGAATCTGACTTGTAAAATGACCGTTATACAATTTGTTACTCTTTATATGTATTGCTTCTTCTAATTTATCTTTTGCCATAGGTATCAAAAAATTGATTGTTACTTTTGCATGATCCTCATTAACTTTTGTCCATACGATATTAAAATCCCGCAATAAAAATAGCGTTAGTGCCAACAAAACGACTGTCACCGCTATGCCAAAAAGTGTCTTTGTTTGTTTCATCCTTTCACCTCTCATACTTTACTACTGTCATATATATGTACAAAGATGGACAAACATACCTAGTTTTTTGGACAAGAAAAAAGTCCTACCATTCAGTAGGACTTTTAAAAGTAATGGAGGGAGAAGGATTCGAACCTTCGAAGGCGCTGCCAACAGATTTACAGTCTGCCCCCTTTGGCCACTCGGGAACCCCTCCATATATAATAGAATCTACAACTTACTCATATACCAATCTCCTTAGAAAGGAGGTGATCCAGCCGCACCTTCCGATACGGCTACCTTGTTACGACTTCACCCCAGTCATTGGTTTTGCCTTAGACAGCTCCTTCCCCGAAGGGTTAGGTCACTGGCGTCGGGCCCCCCCAACTTCCGTGGTGTGACGGGCGGTGTGTACAAGACCCGGGAACGTATTCACCGCGACATTCTGATTCGCGATTACTAGCGATTCCAACTTCATGTAGTCGAGTTGCAGACTACAATCCGAACTGGGAGTGCCTTTTTGGGGTTTGCT
>JBOFIT010000154.1:0-9757 GCA_051650305.1 Cellulosilyticaceae bacterium | reverse complement strand
ACAGATTCTTGTTTTTTGCACTCAATTAAATACGTGTCGATTCCTAATGTTCCTAATACTTCTTTAATTTGTGTAATCATTGTCATTCCCCCCTTAACCTAATCTCACACGTGCCTTAACACTTGGCCCACCTGAAGATACTTTTACCCATTCTTTGTAGCCTTTACCACAGTAGCCTGAACCTGAAAGTTCCAAGTCATTCCCTACCATACTGATGGATTTTAAAAGATCTGGCACATACCCTGTCAATACGATTGGACTAAAGATACGTCCTGTTAGTTTACCATCTTTAATTTCACGGGCACTATTTACCATACACTGAATCCCCCAGTTTTTAGGGTCTTCCATACCACTCATCGCCTCTTCTAATAAGAAACCATATTCAATAGTAGCGATCATCTCCTCCACCGTATTTTCACCTTTTTCAAAGTACGTATTAGTCATACGTGTGTAGGCCTTTCTTTCGAAGTTTTCTCTTCTACCATTACCTGTAGGTACAGTACCTAAGTGCATAGCAGAATGACTATCACTAATGCCTTGCTTTAAGATGCCTTTTTCGATAACAATCGTATCTGTTCCAAGCACGCCTTCATCATCAAAGTAGTAGGTACCTGTATCTTCTGCTGCTAAAGCGCCATCATGCATAGTCACAAGAGGTGAAGCCACGTATTTTCCTACATAAGCTTCTGCTAAAGCACGCTTCTTCACAAACATATCCATCTCTACACCATGACCAAACGCTTCATGTACAATCATCCCCGTAACATCTGGATTACAGATGACGTCGTACTCACCTGGTGTAATGGTTTCAGCCTTTAATAATTCTACCGCTACCTGTGCAACTTCTTGTACTTTTCCATTCATTTCTTCTAACAACTCTGCCCCGCCTAAACGAGAGAATGTCTTATAAGAATACTGATTATTCCCTTCATCTGCTGCAATGACACTCATCATACCTACTGAGTTCATCAAACTTTGCTCCATCTCTTTTTTAGGCGATAAGAAAAGTTTATTAATTTGCACATAGTCATAGCCTACACGGCAGTCAATGATTTTTTCATCGCATTGCAAGCCTTCTTCATGAATCTTTCTAAGAAAGCTAATGATTGCCTCATCTCCCATTTCTCTAGGGTCTTTCTCAAACTCACTTGTCTTTGAAAATTCAGTAGCATCTTCATCGATACTTCCATACACATTTAGCTGTACACTATCTGCTAACTGCTCTTTCATTGGTACAAGGCTTTTTTCAATAGTCTCTACTATAGATGGAATCACTTCTTCTGTTAACTTTGTAAAAGCGTATTCACCATACCCCTTACCATCGTACACCTTTGCCACAAAGCCTCTTTCACTGGTCATTTCACTTGGTACAATGTTCATCCCCACACGTGATACACTATAGGTCTTACCTTTGGAGTCAGTTGCTAGCACTGATGCATAAGCATACTTCTCCATTAGTGCTTCTAACAATTTCTTTGCAATGGGTTTTACTTGCTGTAAGTACTTACTTTGATTAACTTGCATATCTTCACTCCTTTATGTAGTCTTCCTTTTATTATGCTTTTATTATAGCCTCCTCTTTCAATCGTGTCAAAATAATAAAAATTCAAAAAGAGAGTAGCTAGGCTACTCTCTTCTGTGTGTCATCTTACTAAAATGATGTTTTATTTTAAAATGTGCTTTTCAAATCTTTCATTTTCTTCTTGATCTTTTTACTTCTGTTCATATATGTGTAGGGCTCCCTACTATGAAAGTAATAGTTTTCTAAGAAAAAAGTTACTCGGACGACCTTCCATTTCCATCTTAAAATAGAGTAAACAACGTTTTAAGAAGACAACGTTTATTAGGTTGTGATAACATCTCTTACTCAGTCGGCTAAATGCATGCTGTCTCCAAGGGTATCATCTCCTAATCCTATGATACAGATCACGTCTTCTCTTTCCGAGTTAACATTTTCTGTATGGTCTTAGTATATACAGTCTTGCTTTTTTCATACGTCTTTTTAGACTTACTAGTTTTTTCCTTGTGCATGGTTTTTTATAATTTTTGTTTATCCACATATACTATACTTTATTTGAGTTCATACAAAGGAGACAATTATGATTTTCCCAACCCAATTTCCACCGCAACATCAGACACATCATCCAGGTTTTGAATACGAAATGACACCACCACCTCTGTATGATGACGACACTTATCTTCAAAAAGGTTCTTTACTCCAAGATAAAGTAGCCATCATTACCGGCGGTGACAGCGGTATCGGTCGTGCTGTTGCCATCGCCTTTGCTAAGCAAGGTGCACACATCGTCATTCCTTACTGCAACGAAACACGTGATGCTCATATCACCAAGGAATGCATCGAAAGTTATGGGCGTGAGTGTGTACTTATCGAAACGGATCTAACACTTAAAGAAAACTGTGAAAAGGTGGTCTCAAAAACACTTTATCATTTTACCAAACTTGATTTACTGGTGAATAACGCCGCAGTCCAATACGAATCCAAAGATTTCTCCACCCTTTCCGATGCTCAGTTCGATAAGACTTTTAAGACCAATGTCTACGGTGCCTTTCACCTAACCAAAGCTGCCCTTCCCCACCTTAAAGCTGGGGCTTCTATTATCAATACAACTTCTGTAGTGGCTTTCCACGGACATGATACCCTCATTGATTATGCCATGACCAAAGGTGCCCTCGTAGCCTTCACCCGCTCACTCGCCATGCAACTTGCCAAAAACAAATCTGGCATTCGTGTAAATGCTGTGGCACCAGGTCCTATATGGACACCGCTTATTCCTTCCTGCTTCGATACCACAAAGGTCGCATCATTCGGTAGCAACACCCCCCTTGGTCGTGCCGGTCAGCCAGTGGAATGTGCTGGTGCTTATGTATTTTTAGCCAGTGACGCTGCTTCCTACATTACGGGACAGACCATCCATGTCAATGGTGGTGAGATTGTAAATGCCTAACCTAAAAAACGATGTAACCCCATCTTTTGGTGGGTTACATCGCTTTTTTTTGCTTCTCTTTATTTTAATGCCTTAAGTAATGCTTGGCTTTCTTCCATCGGTAAGGCACCTTTAGCTTCTTGCCACATCACTTCATCTTCTTCGCACGCTAATGTGAGACGTCTTTGTACATCGTTTAAAACAGTTGCTAATGCTTCTATTTCATAGGTAAAAGTCGCTGATGGATCTTCTACCTTTTGCTGAATGCTTTCCATCACATGATAAATATCGTAGTACTTTAAAAGGATGCCGTCTGTCCAGTTACGCTTAAGCGCTTTACTCTCTGGTTCAAAGCACTCTCTATAGGCATTGATCCATACTGGATATTCCATATACGCCATGTACCCCTGTGCATACTGTCCCATATCATCACTATCTGTATCAAAATGCTCAAGCATACCAGCTGCATCGCCATCTTTTAAGTACGCGATGGCTTCCTCATAAGCCATTGGCAGATTTTGATAATACTCTGTCTGTGTAAGCACTTGGTCAAGACCTACGTATTGTGTACCACGAATGACGATTTCACTTACAGCACGCATTTTTGCATTATAGTCTTCAAGCATTTGTTCGATTGCTTTTAAGTCTTTGCCTGCTTTTTCTGCTGCTGTGTACAGCTTTTTGATATGTATCGCTTCTTCATAAAGCTTATCTGCTTCTTTTATAAAAGCCTTTGCAGCTTTTTCAAGATTTTCGTTAATCCCTCTTGATGCAAGCACTTCTCCATCTAATTTACCAAGGTACCTTTCACCTATAGTTGCTAAATCATAAGGTAGAAGTGGTGCTTCTGCCAAACGCATAATCATCATGGTTTGTAAGTTTACATTATCTTCGTAGATACCAAAGTCTGCATGTGCTTCATTGTCTAACGCTGTATGATAAACTTCATCTGCTTTTGCTTCATTTCTCGTACGTGTAGTTGGTATACCGTAGTAACTATATACCCACTCATCAGATGATGTGGTAATAAAGTTATCTACCCCTAGGTGCTCTTGGTTTGTCCCCACTGTTTGGTACCCCTCTGTCACACTCACTGCAAAAGGATACATCACGTCTGGTGCTCTAAAGCCAAGTTCTTCCGAACCTTTCATCCCAAACATCTCTAAGATATGTGCATTGACTACCTTACCACCCCACTCATCAATCTTATCGCTCACCATACGCCAAGCGCCCATCATCCAATCGTAGAATGTATCGATATCACCTGTCTCTTCCGCATCTGTCGATACAAAAAGAATACTACGTTCAGGTGTATAGCCTACTTCAGCCATCGCTTTTGCCATGGTCATCATAAGACCTATCGGTAGCGAGTCATCTTGCATTGAAGTGAAGAATGCATCATGATGTGCATTCACAACGATGTACTCATCTGGATACTTCTGTCCTTCTAATTTTGCAAGTACATTTCTTCCTGTACCCGCTTCATTCATCCATACATTTGACACAAGATTGACTTGGACTTTTTCTTCTCGTGTCATTATTGCTAATTGTTTGCCGTATTTTTGTGGTATTGATAAAACAGGTATATCAATACGACGACCTGACCAGTCACCTACAAATCCTGCTTCTCCAGACTCATCTGTCCCATAATACGTTGTATAATAAAGTACCACCGCTTCGGCACCATGTAGACGTGCTTGAAGTGCTGCATTGTTGTGCCACAGCATCTTGTCTACGTCCATATCAATAAGAGCAATCTTTCCTGTAAGGTCTACGCCTTCTAGCTCTTCTTTCGTACCATTACCGATATAGACAAGTTCTCCTTCTAAGCCACCTTCTGGTGTCGCTGGTGTATTGACAAAAGGTACAACCGGTAACGCTAAATCCTCATGTCCTTTCACTGTCATAGATGCATTTTCATAATGCCATTCCACAATAGGAAACTCATAATACGCTGGTTCATACCCAAAAGACTCAAATGCTTTGTAGATGTATTCAGATGTTGCTTTTGATGCACTGGTTCCTGCCATTCTAAAACCTGAACCATCTGTCGCTGTTCCGAACTTGCCAAGTTGTAAGGCAAATTCCCAGCCATACGCCATATCAAGGGCTTCTAAAACTTCTTTTTCTTGATCTACTTGGTGGCTATAAGCATCGACTGCCATCTCCACACGTGTATCTTGTTTTAAAACGACTTCTTGGGCATAAGTCCCAATACTCCCAATCATTACTGCCGCTGCTGTTCCTAACGCAAGCCATCTTCTTTTTGCCAATTCTTGTACCTCCGTAATTCATTCTAGTTATTATTTTGTCTTTTTGATTAGTATTACTAATCTTTTTCATCAGTAATACTAACTAATTACGGATATTAACTTAACATAATTTTAAGTCAATTGCAAGTTTATTTTTACAAAATTATTTATTCTCTATGATTTTTTCAATGTAACGTTCGCCGTGGTCATAGACTTTTGTAAAACTTTGCACCACTTTAACTACATTTTCTGCATTCAATTCACCTTCACTTATTGCCACACCTATGAGATGTAATTTGATAAGGTGATAATAAAGCATCATACGTTTGAAGCTTTCTTTTGGGTTCTTCCCATCTAGTGGCATACAACGCTCATATACATAGTTGACGAAGTAATTCTCTAGCATATAACTTTCTTTTTCTAAGAAAGGCTGATAGTAGTCGCTCACACCTTGTTCATAGGCTTTCGCAAAACTTGCCTTGTCTTCTACATTCAGACTTTGTAATACTTGCTCAAGTATTTCTTTATACGCTGCAATACGTACTTTCTTTTCTTCCATAACTTTTTTTACAAGCCGTACTAAGTCCTGCATTTCCTGAGCATTGGCGCCATTTACCTTCTTATCTGAACTTTTCTGAAGCTTGTCCACTAACTTAGGCAATTCTTTTTCTTTCCCTTTTGCCAGAAGGCTTTCCATCTCTTCTACACCATACTGAATCACAGCCAATCTTTCTTCTAGTGGTAAGGCTCTTTGTTGTAAGCATGCAATAATCCAATCTCTCATGAGGAAGAAGTAATCTCTCCAACTCTTTGGATTATGGGTATTCACTGCTACTTTTCCATTCACGCCTGTTAACAAAGGCATTTTTTCTACTTCTCTAAAAGTGATACCTTCTTTGGCTAGTAGTACTTTTCTTGTAACTTCTGGACAAGATGTGGTCATGGAATACTCGATTCTCCCCCCCACTTCGTTCATCGTTCTTGGGTAGCACTTACATGAATGGCTCATATAATCTTCGCCTAACTGTTTATATATATCACACAAGCCATCCTTAGCCAGAAAAGCACAACTATTGTTCTTTAGCTTAATCTTCGCTGCATATTCCGGGTCGGCACTGCCTTTCTTTTCTACCAACTCTTTATTTAAACGTCTTTTCATATCTGGATGCTTGACTTTTTTATAGCGTTTATAGGTTTCCTCATCGATAGGTAGCTGCCACCCTGCACAGCATGTATCTTCACATGCTCCACCTATACATTGGAAATCCTCATAATAACTTGGTACTATTTGTTGGTGTATTTCTTTTTTCATCAGTTCACGTCCTATCTTTTATATTCACTAACTCTCCCTCTATCTTATAAGGATACCTATTTGTATTCAAGTTTTATGATGTATTTTACATGCCATTATTTATTTAGATACTTTTCTAAATATCTATTGACTTTATTTTCTAACTATTTTATACTGGGCTTATCATTACTTTTAAGGGGGATTACACGTATGTTACAAATAAAAAATTTTTCTAAGAGCTATAAAGGTGGCAAAAAAGCTGTAAACGACCTTACACTTACGATTGCTGCTGGTGATATCTATGGCTTCATCGGTCATAATGGTGCTGGTAAAAGCACGACTATAAAAGCCATTGTTGGCATTCTTGACTTCGAAGAAGGTGACATCTTAATCGATGGTCATTCTGTCAAATCTGAACCACTTCTTTGCAAGCAGCTTACTGCCTACATTCCTGATAATCCTGATTTATATGATCATTTAACTGGTATTCAGTACTTAAACTTTATCTGCGATTTGTTTGGTGTGTCTAAAGACGATCGTGAGACACGTATTTATAAATACGCTGCTCAGTTCGAAATTACTGACCGTCTAGGCGACCTTATCTCTTCGTATTCTCATGGTATGAAGCAAAAGCTTGCTATTATCGCTGCAATTGCCCATAACCCTAGACTTTTGATTTTAGATGAACCTTTTGTGGGCCTCGATCCAAAGGCTGCTCTTTGCCTAAAGAACATCATGAAGGAACTTTGCCAAAAGGGTAGCGCCATCTTCTTCTCTACTCATGTTCTCGATGTAGCCGAAAAGCTTTGTACAAAAATTGCCATCATCAATGGTGGTGAACTGGTAGCTTCTGGTGAGACAGCAACGCTTATCAAGGAGCACTCTTTAGAACAAGTATTTATGGAGGTTGTGGAAAATGAGAAGTAACTGCCTTACCCTCACCAAAATTCATCTCATCAATAATCTTCGCCTTAGTGCCATCAGACTAGAGAAAGACCCTAAGAAGCGTCGGAATCATCTGCTTGTCTTACTACCTTTGCTCCTCCTTCCTTTTGTTTTTACGGTTTATACATTCGGTATAGGATACGGCTTATGCCAAATGGGACTCACTTCACTCGTTCCTGCTTATGGCCTTACCATCGCTAGCATACTTACGCTCTTTCTTACACTCCTTAAAACCAATGGCGTACTCTTTGGCTTTAAGGACTATGACATCCTTATGTCCTTACCTGTAAAAACAAGCACGGTTATTGCCAGTAGATTTCTCACGCTTTATATTACCAATGTTTTTTTGAGTGTATTGATGATGCTCCCAATGACCGTGGCTTACTTTATGTTTGTGGACTTTAACCTCGTTTCTTGTATCTTTTGGGTATGTGGCGCCCTCCTCGCACCACTTGTTCCAACCACGCTCGGTGCTATGGTCGGTGCACTTATTGTTTGGATTGCATCTCGTTTCAAACACAGTAATATGCTCTCTATTCTTTTATCTTTTCTCCTTTTTGGAGGTATCATGATTATTCCCTTTGCGTTTAATCCTGATACAGTCTCTCTAGCAGAGATTACAGATTTGAGTGTTTTTATGGGGGATATGGTTAAGAAGATCTATCCTTTGACCATTTTCTTTAGTGGTGCAGTTATTCATTCAGCGTTTTCTGATTTCCTTATATTTGCTGGTATTTCTATTGGTTGGTACTATCTTTTTATCAAACTTTTAGCGACCCAGTACAAAGCTATCAACACAGCGCTTAGTACCCATTATACTGCTCGTGCCTTTAAAGAAACTGCCCTTTCTTCTACTTCTCCACTGAAGGCACTTTACAAGAAAGAATTGAAACGCTTTTTGAATTCTTATATTTATATTTTCAATATGGGAGCCGGTATCATTATGGCCATTCTTGCGTGTATAAGTTTGCCATTCGTAGGGATCGATACTGTAGCTGAGAGTATGGGATTCTCCAAGACTTTACTTGCCTCACTTCTCCCCTTTGCAGTGTGTACAGTATGTGCCCTTTCTTGTACCAGTTGCGTATCGCTTTCATTAGAAGGTAACCACCTTTGGATTGTTAAGTCTTCTCCTATTACACCAAAGACACTCTTTGATAGCAAAATTTTAGTGACCCTTACCTTACTTGTACCCACAAGTCTTATTTGTAGCACGCTACTGGTTCTTACCTTAAAGCCTGGTCTACTCCAAGGTTTACTTACTTTTATCGTCACCCTTTCTTACGCTTTTTTCAGTGGCGTATGGGGCATGTGGATTAACACCAAGTTCCCTAGATACGAATGGGAATCCGATACACAAATCGTTAAACAAAGTACTTCTGCAATGGTAGGCATGCTAGGTGGTGCGGTCTTTAGCATCATTCCTGTGATTCTTTTCTTCGCCTTACCACAAGTGAATCCTTCACTTATTACCTTTGGTATTATTGTATTTATTAATAGCATTACTGCCTTGATGTACAGAAAACTTTGCAACATTCAATCGTTCTAAATAAAAATAAGGGTCTATTGCACGTTGTGCAATAGACCCTTATTTTCGTTATTCACTACACCCAGTTAAGCAGCGTTTAATGCTTTAAATCTTTAAACTGCTACGTTCTTTTTGAGTTGTGGAATCAAGTACTTCTGTACCATTCCCAACATCATCACTTCAATCGGTAACATAATAAGACCTTCTGTTACCCTAGCAATCATAAGAGGCATATACCCCTTTCCTGATAGCATTGCAAGCCACATGGAATTGAGACCTGCTGTAATAAGAACTAAAACAAGAACTTTAATCACTATAATCCGCCACCAACTAAAGTGCTTTTTGTATAAAAACATACCGTAAATCAAACCGATAATCATTGCACTTAGTGTAAACCCAAAGAAGTAAGCACCTCTTGGGAAAAGTATTGCCCCTAATGCATCTGCAATACCACAGCCAACTCCTGTAAGAAGTGGCCCAAAATAAACCGCCATAATGGCTGTTGCTATAAAAGAAAAACTAATACGTATAAACTCTCCGATGTGGATACCTAAAAAGCGTGTAAGTACCACCTTGAGAGCAATAAGAAAAGCCATAAATACGAGTTGTTTTGTATTAATTTTCATGTTGTACCTCCTTTTTTGTGGAAGCACTTATGCGGGCAGCGGAATGCGAGATAAATACCGCAAACTTCATGTTTTTCGTCTAAGTGACAACTTCCCGTTCACCTAGCACTTAACGCATTTATCCCTACTCTGCCAACTGGTTTTAGTGATACACTCATTATATCACGGAC
>JBOFIT010000153.1:0-3903 GCA_051650305.1 Cellulosilyticaceae bacterium | reverse complement strand
CGAGAAAGTGAGAAAGAGCAGGTTCAACTACCAGAAGTTACTGCTTTTCCACATGCTATTCAGCAAATCACAGATGAGGGGGATCGCATCCTCATAGATGCAGCTTTCTATGGTAGCACACCAGATGCAAAGGCCTATGTGGTACTCCAAAAAGATAAGAAGACTTATGCATACCCAATGACGGGTAATACCATGAATCGCAGTGCGAAGATCAATAAAGTAGGTCTACCAGCGGGTATTTATAAGGTAGGTATCTTACTAGAAGAAAAAGGCGAAGCAAAATATAGCCAGACAAACCATAGGATACAAGTTCAATAAGATACAGATTGAATAAGAAAGACGCCTTGTAGGAGTGATGCCTACAAGGCGTTTCTTTTTTATAGCTGAATACTTTTAGAGAAAGAAAATATAGGGTATACTATAAAATAAAAAGTGTGGTGGTAAGCTTGGCGAAGTCAGATTTAAATTATGAGTTAGATGCTACAATTAGAAAGAGAATATGTTGTGTAAGAGATTATATACATACAGCAATACAAGTTGAAGCGATCTATCTATATGGTTCAATTGCTAAGGGGTGCTACACAAAACGAAGTGACATAGATCTACTCGTACTTCTAAATGGTGAATACGATATAAGGAAATTAAGAGAGCTAAGGCATCTACTAGAAGATGGCATTGATACCTTAGCATTGGGGATGGAAGTTGATTTAAAAGTGTATACGACTTCAAGATACGCGGAGTTGTGTAAAGTACCTTGTTTTGAACAAGCAATACAGAAAGATTTGATAGACATAGAAAAATGGTAGTTGAGGAGTGAGAAAATGGGTACTAAAGATATGTTTTACTTTGCAGATATTGATGAAAAGTTTATAGAAGTAACTAAAAATACGATAGGGCTTGAAGATGGTGTATTAGTCCATTGCCAACAATGTATTGAAAAGAATCTTAAAGGGATTATTACGCTCAAGTATGGCATGGTGTGTAGAGAGCATAATTTAGTGAAACTCTTGGAGACACTGTACTTAGCGGAGTATCCACAACTTAAGAAGTATAAGTCTTTATGCCGAGAACTCAAGGATTTTTACTTTAGTAGAAGATATGCATCAGATGACTATGAAGTAATCAGTGAAGAAGAATATCATGAGTACTTAGAATCTTTTGAGGCATTACTAGTAGAGCTTAAGATTATCCGAAGAGATTTTGTAGATAAAGAGTAGAGCGCAACTCTAAAATAATGTAACGCTCCCTTGTCATGGGGCGTTTTTTCGTATAATATAGGTAAGGAAATACAACATTCAATTAACTTGATTACATACTTTATAGGGAGGCACAATATGGAACAAACATCATTATTTGATACACTTATTGGTACACAAGGGCTTGTAGCTATTGGCGTTGTACTTATACTTTGTATCGCACTCTTTATCATTGGGAAGAAAAAACGCGTGGAGCTTACCACAAAGCACGTAGTAGCTATCGGTATTGGTGCAGCACTTTATGCAGCGACATCAGTATTTTCGATTAATATCGCACCGAATACATCATTACGTCTTGCCATTGCATTACTTACAATCTTTGGGGCACTTTTTGGTCCTATCGTGGGATTCTTAGTAGGTTTTATCGGACATGCATTAAATGATGCTATGATGTACGGAAGTATCTGGTGGAGCTGGGTATTCATGTCGGCTTCAGTAGGTCTTTTTGCAGGATTCATCACATATAGCAAAGGCTTCAATGTAAACCGCGGTAAAGTAAACCGTAAGCAGATTGCACTTATGTATGGCTATGCAGTATTAGGAGCTATCGTAGGGAGTATCTTATCTTACTTAGGAGATGTATACCTTTACGGTGAACCAAAAGAAAAACTCTTCTTACAATTATCAGTAGCCAATGCGACGAACCTTATCGTTGTAGCTGCTATCGGGATTCCAGTAGTCGTTGCACTTGCGAAAATGAAGGGTAAAGCGGCGAATCTTGAAGAAGATGGATTAGACGAAGAATAATATGAAAATTTAAACCTCGCTTGTATCTGCGAGGTTTTTTGTTATAATAGGAAAGTGGCATTTTATGCATGAACACACATTATAAGGAAATAATAAATTGATAATATAAAAAAACGGCATAAGGAGGCAATAGATTGTGGCAAATGTAATAGAGTTTAAAGATTTTTCCTTTCGATATGACAATCTCAAAAAGCCAACCCTGAGGAATATTCAGCTAGAAATAGGCCAAGGAGAAAAAGTATTAATAGCAGGACCAAGTGGAAGTGGAAAATCAACTCTTGCACATTGTATCAACGGTCTGATTCCCTTTGCTTATGAAGGTCATATAGAAGGTAGCTTAAAGGTACTAGGCGAAGAGACTAAAGGCAAGAATTTATACCAGATGAGTAAGTGCGTAGGGACTATCCTTCAAGATTCAGATGGTCAATTCGTAGCCCTTAGTGTAGGCGAAGACGTGGCGTTCGCCTTTGAAAATGACTGCGTACCGAAAGAAGAAATGATCAGTCGTGTAGACAAAATACTGGACGTACTAGGAATGGAATCATTCAAGCAGCACAGTCCAGAGAATATCAGTGGTGGACAAAAGCAAAAGGTAGCTATGGCAGGGGTACTTGCTATGGAGTCGCCTATCCTACTTTTTGATGAACCATTGGCAAACTTAGACCCTATGAGTGGGCAGTTAGCCATGGATACCATTGATGCACTCCATAAAGATTCAGATAAGACCATTATCGTTGTGGAGCATCGTATCGAAGATGTACTCGCACATGATTTCAATCGTGTGGTACTTATCGACCAAGGTGAGATTGTCTTTAATGGCACACCAGATGAAGTACTACGTGCAGGCATACTAGGAAACTACGGTCTACGTGAGCCACTTTATGTAGAGGCACTTCGTAGCTTTGGTATTGATGTCTCAAAAGAAATGCAGCTTACAGATATGCAAACGCTAACGAAGTACAAAGAAGTGCTTGAAGCAAAGCTTGAAGAGGTACACCTCCAAGCACCACAAGCACATACAGAAAAGCCTTTATTAGAAGTACGCGACTTACGTTACCGCTATAGTAAAGACGACAGATGGATATTAGATGACATCAACTTCGACATTTATGAAGGGGAATTCCTAGCCATACTCGGAAATAATGGTGCAGGAAAGTCCACACTTCTTAAGGCACTTACAGGCTTCTGTAAGATAGAAGAAGGCAACCTAAAATTCCAAGGTAAAGACATCACCAAAGAGTCCATCAAAGCACGTGCATCTAAGATTGGTTACGTGATGCAAAACCCAAATCATATGATTACCAAGTATATGATTTTTGATGAGATTGCTTTTGGACTTCGTAACTTCGGTATGAAAGAAGAGGAAGTCACAAAACGTGTGGAAGAAGTACTAGATATTTGTAACTTAAAGAAATACCGTAAGTGGCCAGTAACTTCACTAAGCTATGGCCAGAAAAAACGTGTGACTATAGCATCGATCCTTGCCCTTAGACCAAAGGTAATCGTCCTTGACGAACCGACGGCAGGTCAGGATCACCGTAACTATACAGAATTTATGGGCTTCCTCAATACCCTGAAGAAGCAAGGGGTAACGGTAGTCATGATTACCCACGATATGCAGCTTGCACTAGAGTATGCAGACCGAGGTGTCGTCGTATCAAGTGGTAAGGTACTGATGGAAGGCAGCATCTTTGAGGTGCTTTCAAACGAAGAAGTATTAAACCAAGCCAACTTAAAGGCCACATCTGTAGCAGACTTAGGTAAAGCTATGGGAGATGCAAACATTCAGCAATTCCTAGAGAAAGTCATGACGAGACAAAGGGAGGTGCTAGCCCATGCATAATACAAGCTCACTTTATATCGATAAACCGTCCTTTATTCATAACTTAGATGGAAGTGT
>JBOFIT010000152.1:0-3154 GCA_051650305.1 Cellulosilyticaceae bacterium | reverse complement strand
GGTGTACGTATTGAAGATATGATTGTGGTGACAAAGGACGGCTGTCGTAATTTCACACATTCTCCAAAAGAGCTTATCATCATAGAATAATGCAAAAAATCGTTGAAAAATACCAAAATCTAGTTTACACTATATTAGGAAAAACATATTAGGAGGAACAATCATGATTTCAGCAGGTGATTTTAGAAACGGCGTTACTATCGATTATGAAGGTAACTTATTTCAAATTATTGACTTCCAACACGTAAAACCTGGTAAAGGTGCTGCGTTTGTTCGTTGTACATTAAAAAACATTAAAACAGGTGGCGTAATCGAAAAAACATTCCGTCCATCAGAAAAAGTGCCAAAAGCACATATCGACAGAAATGATATGCAATTCTTATATGCAGATGGTGAATTATACCACTTCATGGACGTTAACTCATATGACCAAATCGCAGTTAATGCAAGCACAGTTGGTGATGCATTAAAATTCGTTAAAGAAAATGATATGGTTAAAATCCTTGCACACCAAGGTTCAGTATTTGGTATCGAAGCACCAATCAACGTGGAGCTTGAAATTACAGAAACAGAACCAGGTATCAAAGGAAACACAGCACAAGGTGCTACAAAGCCAGCAATCGTTGAGACAGGTGCTCGCGTTATGGTACCACTTTTCATCGAGCAAGGTGAAAAAATCCGTATTGATACACGTACAGGCGAATACATGAGCCGTGCTTAATACCACTAAGACACTTCTTCGGAGGTGTCTTTTTTTTGTGCCTAAAATCAGGAAAAATTCTTTGCATAAGCGTTCTAAAAGAAGGACAGGCATCATATAGTAAAGTAGCGCTATAGGTAAGAGCTTATTAAAAAGTAAGACAAACCAAAGAATGAGACAAACGAAAGATAAAGGAGGCGCCTATGAATGGGAAAAATATTTTGGACATGATGCCACATCATTTAAAAGAAATGTTTTTGCAGATCCCCAAAGCTACTTTTGAGACGGTCCAAGAAATACGCTTACGGATAGGGAGACCGTTGATTGTCCATACAGGGGATAGGGAGTACGGCATTTCTTACCAAGGCTTATGTAAGGTGGGAAGTGGGTATGATGTACAGCCCCAAGATGTAGAAAGTATGATTAAGTTTTTAAGTAGTTTTTCCTTTTATGCGTGGGAAGATGAGATGCGACAAGGCTTCATCACTATCGAAGGTGGTCATCGTATAGGGATTGTAGGGAAAGTGGTGGTGGAAAGTGAGCGTATCAAGACCATCAAGCATATCAGTGGGCTGAATATGCGTATAGCCCATGAAGTCAAAGGCTGTAGCAATAAAGTGCTGCCCTATGTACTTACGAGAAACCGTGTATGCCATACCCTTATCGTCTCACCACCTAAATGTGGCAAGACCACACTGCTTAGAGATATGATCAGGCAATTAAGTAATGGCTACAGTGGTTATGGGCCCTATACCATCGGTGTGGTGGACGAGCGCTCAGAAATCGCTGGGTGCTATAAAGGCATCCCTCAAAATGATGTGGGCATACGGACAGATGTACTGGATGGTTGCGCTAAAGTAGAGGGGATGCGTATGCTCCTTCGGTCTATGGCACCAGATATTATAGCCGTAGATGAAATTGGCAGTGAGAAGGACATGCTGGCCATCGAAGAAGTACTAGGTGCTGGGGTATCTATCTTGTGTACAACCCATGGGATGGATGTCAGTGACTGTATGAAGAAACCGTTGTTGCGACGCATGATTGACAATGGTCTTTTCGAAAAAATAGTGGTGCTTTCGAATCGGTGTGGACCGTGTACCGTAGAAGAAGTGAGAGATATACGACTAAGTAAGGTGGGAATGTGATGAAATTACTAGGACTTTTAATGGTTTTGATTGGCTGTAGTAGCGCCGGGTATTTGCTGGACTTGAAATACCGCTTGCGCTTAAAAGAACTTACAGCGTTTATACATAGTTTTGAGCAATTAAAGGGAGACATTGATTACCGCTTAACACCGCTTCCAGAGGCGTGTATCCATGTGGCGTCTAATAGTAAGCATGGGACGGGACACGTCTTTAGGCATTTTGGCATGGCCCTAGAGGAAAGAACCGGTGTTCATACAGAGCATATATGGCGACAAGTGATTAAGAAAGAGAAGCATCGCTATCACTTGAAGGAAGAAGACTATGACGTTCTCTATGAGTTTGGGCATTTATCTGGTTTTTTAGACAAAGAAATGCAAAAAAACCAAATCGAGCTTGTGCTTAGAGATTTGAAGCGTCTCGTTACAAAAGGTGAAGAGGAAAAAGAAAAAACCACAAAACTTTATACAGGTATGGGTATTTTGATAGGGGCATGCCTGTGCATTCTTTTGATATAGGAGGAGATTGAAAATGGGACCAGAACTTGTAGATATTATCAAACTATCGGCGTTGGCAATTATCGTTACTTTTATAGGTATTTTAATGAAAAAAGCAGATAGGGAAACAGAATTTAAAGTGATTTCACTAATCGCCCTTATTTTTACCATTGGGGTCGTGGCAACGTACATTATACAATTTTTTGAGACAGTGGAGACGATGCTTACATTTTGATGAGGGGGATACGATATGGAGCTTTTAAGATTAGTAGGCTTTAGTTTAGGGGTGGTCTTTCTCATTATTTTTGTTAGTGACCAAAATAAAACCTATGGAGGCCTTATTCGAGTATTAGGCGCAGTAGCCTTACTTTTGTTTATTGTGCCGCAGCTAAATAGTGTATTTCAGATTATTTTAGACTTAGCAGACAAGATCAAGCTGAGCGATACGTATTTAATGATTGTACTAAAAATCATAGGAGTTGCGTACTTGGCGGAGTTTGGCTATCAATTATGTAAGGATGCAGGGGAAGAAGCCATTGGAAGTAAGCTTCAGTTAGCAGGAAAAATCATGATACTCGTGTTGGCAGCACCTATTGCAATGGCCCTTATTGAACTTATTACCCAATTGATTTAAAGGGGAGGAAACCAATGAAAAAAAGGACAAGACAATTTGTATGGATGTTTATTGTGATGTTTTGTGCGTTGGTGCCGGTATGCTACGCAGAACCGACAGCTACGGATACGATTATACAGAATCAATTAGAGCTTCTGGACTGGGATAGCATCAGGGAAGTGGAAGCACATGTCAAAGAAGC
>JBOFIT010000151.1:0-2025 GCA_051650305.1 Cellulosilyticaceae bacterium | reverse complement strand
GGATAAATATATTGTAGTGCATAAGGTCTATCCACTATCTTTTTAAAAGTATAATATCTATTTTTTTGCTCCATATACTTATCCTTTCTTCTTATTAGTTTTTTATTATCTTTTCTAAGAGTATACCCTATTTATAATCATCTTAAAAGAGATATTCCTAAGATTTATCCACTACACAATGACCGTTATCTTAAACCTTGCCTCATCATACACCACATCCATCAAACCTTTGTGTTTATGTACGATACTTTCTATCTGTCCTATCCCATGCCCATGGAAAAGCTTGTCCTCTTTAGAGGTCTTAAGCTTGCCAGCTTCTTCTCTAATTTCATGTGTCTTTGTATTTTCTACTTCATAGAGAAGTTGGCCTTCTACATACCTTACCTTAACTTGAATCTCTCGCTTTAGTTTATCTTCTACTTTCATACAAGCCTCTATGGCATTATCAAGGGTATTGTTTACGATGCTACCTATTTCTACAAGACTTAGATGGATTGCTTCAGGTAAATCACAAGCTATGCTATAAGTCATTTCTAATTGCTGCATTCTTTTTACTTTATTATGTAGAATGGCATTTACTGCTTGGTGTTTACAATAGACAATACTTTTCTCTTCACTCAAAGCACCTACTACTTCTTCTATATAAAGTACTGCTTCATCTTGTTCACCTATCTTAATCATAGCACCTATGGTTCCCATGTGGTTTTTCATATCGTGTAGCAGTTTTCTTGTACGTTCATTCCCTAGCTTTACATCTTCATAATACGCCATCTCATACTCTAGTGCCTGTCTTTGTATCGCCTCATTTGCCCCCTTTGCAATCTCCCCCATAATAAAGAATATTGAAGTAATACTTGAAAGACATATCAACATGACTACAATAACAAGAGCATTCACTATATCTGTCCCTATATATCTCAGCCCAATCATGCTCATCACTACCATGCCTACTGTAGCTAATGCTATTCCCATTACACAAAACCATACTTTACTAGAGAACCCCTCTCGTGCTTTTGACACCATTCCTCTAAGTCCTCCATAAAGCACACTTAAAAGAATGGTCTCCAACCAAATACTCATTTTACTGAAGTCTCCACTATAATCCATCATCCATATGCTACGTACCGCGATCATCTTAGTTGCCAGTACGATAGCATAGAGCATTAATGTAATGGCTAGCTTTCGTATCAAGGTATCTGTAGTTGTCAATATCCCTATACCCACAAAAATAATAGCTATAAAGAAAGCATTTTCCAGATCGCCACCTTGTAGTGGCATACATATTGCTATATAAAAACTTATATAGACTACTGCCTTCAACCATTTTTTATCTTTTATATGAAAAAGCTTCTCCCATAATAAGTACACAATCCATGTTGCACCTACAGCAAATATAAGTTCTAACAGCAAAATACTCATGCCCCTAATGTCCTCCTTGCAAAGCCCAGCATTGTCTCTCTATAACGATTGCGACTAATGGGCACTTCCTCACCTGTATGAAGCAGTGCCACTCCTTCACTTACCTTTGCTATACAGTGGCTGCTCACCAGATATCTCTGATGACACCTTACGAAACCTTTCTCGCTTAAAGTACTTTCTAAGTCATCTAACTTACCATAGAACTGATAGCGTTCCTTTACTGTGCACATTTCTACAATACGTTTATCACTCTTAAAGTAAAGAATATCTTCAAGTGCCACATGGTAAGTTGCTTCCTTCGTTACGATACGATAATAAGGCTTGTCCTCTACCTTAAAACTAGCCATAGCTTCCTTCAAAGTTGCCATGACCCTTTTCTCATCTATAGGCTTTAAGATGTAATTAAACGCCTTCACACTATACCCTTCAAACACATAGTCTACTACCCCTGTAATGAAAATAATAAGTGTACTTGTGTTTGCTTGTCTAATGACTCTTGCCACATCCATACCGGTCAAATCTTTCATCTGGATATCAAGTAGAAGCACATCATAACGATACATATCTTCTTCTAATATCCCGAGAAGTGCTTCTCCACTTGTGTGC
>JBOFIT010000150.1:0-8724 GCA_051650305.1 Cellulosilyticaceae bacterium | reverse complement strand
GATGAATACGCTTTTCGTCAGTGGTGTGCAGATCGCTATGAGCACTTCCCTTTAACTGCAGATATCTTGAATGCACATTATAAAGCTGCAGAACATAGTGATTCCTTCTGGCCTATGACTGCTTTTGATGAGACTGGTGTTGTGGGACATTTTATTATGCGCTTTACTGATCCTAGTAAAGAAACTTTACGCCTTGGCTTCATCATTATCGATGCAGAAAAACGTGGCAAAGGCTATGGTAAAGAAATGGTACAATTAGCTCTTCAGTTTGCTTTTGATATGGTAAAGGTAAAGAAAGTCACCTTAGGGGTGTTTGAGAATAATCCTTCGGCTTACCATGCTTATAAGGCTAGTGGATTTAATGATGTTCCCGTTGCAGAACCTGAAAGTTATGAAGTCTTTGGTGAAACTTGGAATTGTGTCGAAATGGAAATACTCAATGTTCCACGTGGAACATTCTAAAAAATTAAGGCAATCTCTTATTCAGAGATTGCCTTATTGTAATTTCTAGCTTTATGAATAGCCTGTATTTCTTCTTCAGATAAATTATGCTTTGAAGTACCTTCCTCGATAGGTTTTGCATATATATAGCAGCCATCGCGTCCATAGATACCATTTAGCACTACACCTGTATCTTTTTCATCTAATAAAGCTACTGCAAATGATAAATCTGCTCCACCTTTTTCATAAGCATTGTAACGTACAACGCCTGTCTTCTGCGTGCAATACTGCATTCTACTTCTGATATCTTTGATTTGGTCTTCAACCTCACACTGCATATCTTTAACTTTATTTACTTTCTTTGCATAATGAATCAGTAAATTTTCTAAATCCAAATCATCTTTTTGCATAAATGTTTCATATTTTCTTTGGATTTTCTTTACTTTTGACATAGTTGCTACAAGCATAATGAATGTGATAAGCAAGAGAATCGCAAGTCCTATTACGATATAGATATTGTATTGTTCTAATAATGTTAATATCTGCTCCATAAAATCGTTTCCTCTTTCACCTTAATTGTTAATGGGTATTTAGACGTTTTGAAATATCTCAATGAGTCTTTCCAACTCCTCTTGTGAGTAATACTCTATTTCAATCTTTCCTTTTTTCTTTCCTTGAGAAATCATAACTTTCGTTCCTAACTTCAATTGTAAGTTCTCTTGGATTTCTCTTAAGAAGATACTATTATCATCTACTGGTGTCTCTTCTTTTTTCTTTGTAGTTTCTACTAATGCTTGTACATACTTCTCTGTCTCACGTACGCTTAGTTCTTTCTCAACGATAAGATCAATGATTTCTCTCTGTCCTTCACCTGTCTTGATGGCAAGGATTGCTCTTGCATGACCAAAAGTAATTTCATTTTCTCTTAATTTCTGCTGTGCATAAGGAGATAGTTGTAGAAGACGTAGAATATTTGCTACTAACGGTCTACTTTTACCTAATTTTTCTGCAAGTCTTTCTTGATTATAACCAAATCTCTCTATAAGTAAACTGTATCCGTTGGCAAGTTCCATTGGGTTAAGATTTTCTCTTTGGATATTTTCTACGATAGAAACTTCTAATGTTTCTTGATCTGAAAAATCTTTGATAATGACAGGTACTTCTGTAAGTTTGGCTAGACGTGCTGCACGATAACGTCTTTCCCCTGCAATAATCTCATACTTGTCGCCTCTTTGTCTTACGAGAATAGGCTGTAAAATGCCATATTCTTTTATCGATATACTAAGTTCAAAAAGTTCCTCTGGTCTAAATTCTTTTCTCGGCTGTTCTGCATTTGGCTCCACATCACTGATGCTTACTACCTTAATGCCACTTTCTGTTTGTACTGATAACGCTTCCTCTGATAAAAGTGCATTTAATCCTTTGCCTAATCCTTTTGCTTTCATTACTTTTTATTCCTTCCTAAAAATTCTTTTGCTAACTCACGGTATTGTTCCGCACCCTTAGAACGACTATCGTATTGAATACATGACATACCATAGCTTGGTGCCTCACTCAATCTTACATTTCTACTAATCTTAGTCTCATAGATAAACTTAGCAAAATGATTCTTTACTTCATTTACAACTTGCATAGATAAGTTTGTACGATTGTCATACATCGTAAATAAGATACCTTCTAATGCCAATGTCTTATTGGTTGAGTCTTTCACTAATTTAATGGTCTGCATTAATTGTGATAGACCTTCCAGTGCATAGTACTCACATTGCATAGGTATAAGTACCGTATTTGCTGCTGTAAGTGCATTAATGGTCAATATATTAACCGCTGGTGGGCAATCTATAAAGATATAATCATATTTTTCTTGTACGCACTCCAAAGCTTTCTTTAAGATGTACTCTCGTTCTTTGAGCTGTACAATTTCTATCTCCGTACCTGCTAGATTCATATTAGCAGGTATAATATTTATTTTTTCAGTAGGTGAACTATAAATAACTTCTTTAACATCAACTTGGCCTGTAAATAAATCATATACCGAATAATTTAGCTGATTTTTTATCAAGCCACACCCACTTGTTGTATTTCCTTGAGGGTCAATATCTACAACTAGTACTTTTTTACGCTTTTCAACAAGGGCTGCTGCTAAGTTAATAACTGTCGTAGTTTTACCTACGCCTCCTTTTTGATTAACTACTGCAATTATTTTACTCATTTTTTCTACCTCATTTTCTTTAGTCATAGCTCTTTTTATTTATTTTAGTATAACACATATTATTTCTTAGAGCATTATTACTCTTTCATTTTAAAAAAATTTTTATCATATTTTCTGGTCAAGACGTATATACTGTACTAATACTCTATACTTAACTCACTTGTTCCACGTGGAACATTATCTGTTCTTTGAAGGATATATGTTCCACGTGGAACAATTTATTTATATAGGAAAGGACATCCCCTTTATGAAACAAGGATTTTTTATACGATTTATTCACTTCATTACCTTATCTCTTGTCATTTACTGCATTTATTTTATCATTTTGCATTTTGTATCGCTTAATATTGGTGACTTAACCATTGATGTATCTGCTATTCCTTCTCAACCTGAATCACATACTGTTTCTATTACCACGACTAAAGCTTCCCCTAAATACTACTTGCTTATTTATGAGGAAAATGAAGATAACTGGTTATACTTTAATTCTTTTACTGGAAATGCTGATTCTTCTTTGACTGATCTTTTTTTACCTAATCCTGAGCCAACTTATCTTTTTTTTGAAGGGAATAAAACACAAAGTAGCTTTCATTTTAAATTGACTTCTAAATATCCACTTAATTATATGGCTTCACAAGAACATATTTTTCATGTAGATTATATCGTACCGTTTCAAGTATTTCCTTTTCCACCTTTTTATTATAGTAAGCATTATACTTTTTTTATTAATCCACTTATCTAAGCTGGATAGAGGGAGGCACTTCTATGAAAAGCTTATTTGCTATTATACTTATTAGCTATGCACTTTATAAGATTCGTACATATTCCATTGAAAAAGAGAACTTTATGTACTTTAAATGTATTGCCTACTTATTTATAAGTAGTATTCACTCCGTGGTGCTCAGTATTCCCATTCCTTTAGGTGCCGCCATCATGGGATGTTTTTCTCTTATTGATCATAAAAATAAGCATATTAAATGGCGCATGATTCGTACAGGCGTACTCATCGTCTTATTATCTGTCTTAAACTTTCAACATTTTACTTATCCGCTTCAGAAACTCTATCTTCAGTATGTGATTCACTCAACTTCGCAACTAGACGTCTATGCCTATAATGATACCCATGAGAATTTTCTCTTTTCCATTACTAACTCTACTGACATAGCTCATTGGATGGATCAATTAACAGCTAGCATGCCTTCTACCCATTGGAATCACAAGCCACTCGGTTCCAATCTCGGGTATAAACTCATGGCTACTACAACGACTGGCAAACAAATTCCCATAAGACTCTCACCTTATATGGCTACCTCTACAAATTTATTTATAGGAGATACTTATATACCTTACTCGAATACGACGATTCTTTCTTATTTATCTTCCATCTATTCCAATACGCCTTCCAACCTTACGATTAATACATCCAAAAGTGCCGCTATCAATATCCAAAATCCCATTATCCTTAATGATTTATGGCGCATGATTCTATGGGGTATTCCTTATGAGACACAAGTATTTCCAACTGAAACTTTTACCGTACCTTCCTATCTCTTCTTTGAGAAATACTTAGGATGTCGGCTTAGCTTTACCACTAACTTTAAGTATGTACTTGTCAATTCCAAGGATGTCTTTGAGCTTCCACCGCATTTACAAACTTCCCTTAGTGAGCAATATGTTTTGTCTCAACTTGATTACGTCAATGAACTTACAGATTTTGAACCCGCTCATGCATCCAATCCTCCGAATACTTCCTTGAATTATTCTATTCAGTTAGCACCTAATGAACTTTATTATGCTCTTTATCTTCATGATTACAAAACCAATGATACTGCACTACTCCATTCTGTAAGTAGTGCAAATGCGGAGTTTTTTATTTTGAAGTATCCTTATATCTTGTTATTAGATCAAAAAGCTCCTGATTCTTATGACCTTATGCTAGTTAATCAAAATATCCCTGAGAAGCATCGTTACATTGTAAAAAGTGATACCATTATCCCGCGTTCTTTATCTTTATGTCCCCAAAATGCTCAGTTTACTTATATCCTAGATAAAGGTGATACATCCACACTTTATTTAGTCTCCGATTATTATCGCTCACCTAAAGTAATCGCTACTGGTAATATTTCAGATTCTCTTTTCTTATCAGATGACTACCTCTTATTTACGCAACAACTAGATGGTAAATCACTTTTATGTATCTACAGTTTAAGTCACCAGCAAACCATCAAATACATTCCTATTCCAGGACAAATCACGCTTACTGAGTCAAATGAAAATCAAATTACTTTTGCTGTCCAATCCATTGAAGGACTTAATCTCAAAGAAGCTCTTTTCTGCATTGATGATAATCTTAATCTATATAAAAAGAAGAGGCATTAATTCTGCCTCTTCTTTTTTATAATAAGTATATTCTTACTGTATCTTTTAGCATATTGATACGAAGTGGAAATGCTGGCCCCTCTTCACCATCCACATCCGTTATGAATTTTCCATCCTCATTAGTACACTCAATAGAAATATCCTTCGCTGTAAAATAATCGATACCGCTATCATTTAAATGCTCCCCTTGTAATACTTTAAGGAAAATACGTGGAATCTCATGCATTGCTGTTTTCTTAATGCAAATGACATCAAACTCTCCATCTTGAATACTTGCATTTTTAGCAAGCTTAGTAAAGCCCCCTGCTGCTTTACCATTAAATACGAGAATGAGAATATACTTGCCTTCGTGCTTTTCTCCATCCACTTCTAATTGGATATCCATTGCACGATAGTTTTGTAATTCCTCAATTCCCTTTACATAATATGCGAGTTTTCCAAATTTCTTTTTAAGTTCAATGTCGATAACATGAGAGATACCGCTAAAAAGCCCCATGTTACATACATTAACGAAATACCCTTCATTAACTTTACCGATATCGACATAATGAGGTGCCCCTTTTTCAATAACATCTAATGCACCTTGAATGCTACTTGGAATGCTTGCACTATAAGCAAAATCATTGGCCGTTCCTAAAGGTAAAATCCCTATCGGTATATCAAGTCCTGCTAGGCATACCCCATTCACACATTCATTAAGTGTTCCATCTCCACCAGATATAAGAATCATATCTGTATTTTCTTCAGTAATATGATTTATAATATACGGCTTGATATCTCCCTTTTCCATACTTCTAAAAAGTCGAAGTTCATAGCCCATCTTTTGTAGTCGTTCAGTTATATAATCCAGATGCTGTACAATCTGTCTATTACCTGCCTTAGGATTATATAGAAGAATAGCCTTTTTCATATTGATCTCCTTTACCCCTTTTTTCTTATCATATATGGTAGATTTTAATATTTTATTAAGATACGTAGACATTTAAATATTTTTTTATTTTTCCTGTGGATAACAGTCGTTTGAAAGTTTTCCTAGTTTATCCACAATATATTTATTATAATCTTTTCTTTTAAAATTATCCACATGTTAATTATGTTTATAACTTCCTGTGGATTGTGAATAAATACATTGAAACATAAAAAATCGCCCGAAGGGCGATTTTTTGGGGAAAATTTTCGGCTTTTTTTACATTTGCTCTGGTGCTTGAATACCAAGTAAGAAAAGAGCATTTTTAAGCACATATTTTACACTTGCTACAACTGCAAGTCTAGCTTCTCTTTGTTTTTCATCATCTACTAAGATAGGATTTTCATGATAGAACTTATTGAATGCTTGTGCTACGTCTACTGCATATCTTGCAATATAAGATGGCTCGTATTTTGCAGCTGCTTCTTCGATTGTCGCGCCGAATAAAGCGATTTCTTTTGCTACATCTACTGTTGCTTCATCTGTAAGAAGTGAGTAATCGATTGTTTTTGGTGCATCAACGTCTATGCCTGCTTTTCTAAGTACGCTACATGCTCTTGCATGTGTGTATTGTACGTATGGACCAGTCTCACCTTCAAAGTTCAGTACACGTTCCCATGAGAATTGGATATCTTTGATGATGTTGTTGTACATATCATCGAAGATTACTGCCCCGATACCTACTTGCATCGCTACTTCTTCTTTGTTTGGAAGTGATGGGTTCTTTTCTTCGATAACACCACGTGTTTTATCTACTGCTTCTCTTAAGATATCTTCTAGTAAAAGAACGTTTCCTTTACGTGTTGATAATGAACCAGACTCCATGCTTACCATACCGAATGGTACGTGTACAAGGTCTTTCGCCCAGTCATATTCCATCTTCTCGATTACTTTGAACCATTGTGCAAAGTGAAGATTTTGTTGAAGTGCTGTTACGTAGATACACTTCTTGAAATCATATGTCTTCTTACGGTATTCTGCTGCTGTGATGTCACGTGTTGCATAAAGTGAACTACCGTCTTTTTTAGTGATAAGGCATGGTGCCATATTTTCATCATCAAGTCTTACAATTTTTGCCCCTTCACTTACTTCGATAAGGCCTTTATTTTCTAGTTCTTGTATAACTGCTGCCATTTTGTCATTGTAGAAAGCTTCACCGTTATAGCTGTCGAATGTTACATTAAGCATTTTATATACACGCTCAAACTCTTTTAAGCTGATCTCTTTGAACCATGTCCAAAGTGCTAGAGACTCCGCGTCACCTTGCTCCATCTTTGTGAAGTAATCACGTGCTTCTTGCTCAAGCTCTGGATTTTTCTCTGCTTCTTCATGGAAAAGTACGTAGATACGTAGAAGCTCAGAGATACCTTTTGCTTCGATTTCTTCCTTACTAGAGTAATTCTTGTACGCTACGATAAGCTTACCAAACTGTGTTCCCCAGTCCCCTAAGTGATTCACACCGATACAGTCATAGCCAAGCGCCTCAAAGATACGGTATAAGCTGTGTCCAATAACTGTAGAACGTAAGTGGCCTACGTGGAAAGGCTTTGCGATATTTGGAGATGAGTAGTCTATTACTACATTTCCTTTAGATTTTGAGCTGTCGATTCCGTATGCTTCTTTCGCTTCAAGTACTGCTTCGATTGCTGCTTCTACGAGAAGTTTTTTGTTCACGAATACATTGATATATGCATTAACGTTTTCTGCCTTCTCAATGAACTCTACTGCTGGAAGTGCCTCTACGATATCTTTTGCTATCATTGGAGGTGCCTTGCGTAATTCTTTTGCAAGTTTGAAACATGGGAATGCATAATCTCCCATTGCTGTATTTGTTGGTACTTCAATCATGTTATAGATATCTTCTTGAGATAAGCTTTCGATTTGCCCACTAAGAAGCGCTGCTAACTCTAATTTAAAATCTTTCATGAGTATTCTCCTTCGACCATATATTATTTCTTATTTCTCTATTGTACATAATTATACATTTTATATCAAGCTAAGTTATTTCTTTCTGGTGTACTTAATATTGAGCGCCAACATCCCAAAAATAGCAACTGCCATGACAAAGACGATGATATTACTCGCCATACTGTCCTCTCCCTCCATTGGAAAAGGCATCTCTTCTTGTCCTACCTGTGTCGTTGTCTCTGATGTTGTCTGCATTAAGTTGTCTTCTGTCATGTTTCTAGCCTCACGATCTATAATTTAAGCATATTCTTTCTTAGTATAGCCTTATTTGAGGCATAATAAAATATATAGTTTTAAAAATATGATTTGTCGAATCACTTATACCTCAAAAACTAGAGTGTTACTACATTATTATGGTAACCTCTCCTATATTATGGTATAATTATCATTACAATTTCATAGTTGAAACGGGCTACTGGTATCACTTTTACCTCTTTTAAGAGAGGAGGTGATACATATGAGTAACGATATCTTGATGTTACTATTTACTGCAGGTACTTTCCTTATCTCACTATTAACATTTATAGTGTTGCTTATCGAAAAAATCTCAAAAAAATAGTAGCCCCGCTCGCAATGGTGTGCTACTGTTTTTTCTCAAAAATAAATAGTGATACCAGTTGCCAAGGCAACTAGAAAATTGTACTAAGAAGGATGTTTGCCGCATCCTTCTTTTTTATTACTTCTATTATAACATTAGAGTGATTGCACATTCAACCCACTTTTTAACTCCGAGTTTCCTGTAAGCTATTTTAATCCC
>JBOFIT010000149.1:0-3011 GCA_051650305.1 Cellulosilyticaceae bacterium | reverse complement strand
GTGCTGGGTACTTAAGTCAGGAGTTTGTAGAAGCAGGGGATACCTATGTAGCCACTGTGATGGGAATCAAGGGTGAACGTCCTATCGAACAGAAAGCTTTCCAAGCTGTGAATATGGCTTTTACCGAAGAAATCGGTAGACTGTATGTAGAAAAGTGTTTCTCAGAAGAAGCCAAAGCAGACGTGAAGGCAATGGTAGATGAAATCATCGCCACTTACAAAAAGCGTATCGAAAAATTAGACTGGATGAGTGCAGAGACTAAAGAAAATGCACTGATGAAGTTAGATAAGATGAAAGTAAAGATCGGCTACCCAGATAAGTGGGAGAGTTTTGACGGCCTTAAACTAAAGGCTTATAAGGATGGTGGAAGCTTAGTGGACAATATGCTAAGTATTCAGCGTTTCTTTAGAGAGCAGGAATTAGAAGAGGTCAATAAACCAGTGGATAAAGGACAGTTCTTAATGCCACCACAGATGGTCAATGCATGCTACTCACCACTGAGCAATGACATTACCTTCCCAGTAGCTATCTTACAGCCACCTTTTTATGACATCGATGCTAAGAAAGAGACCAATATGGGTGCCATAGGCGTTGTCATTGCCCATGAAATTACCCATGCTTTTGATAATACAGGTGCAAGATTCGATGGTGATGGTAATTTAGCGAATTGGTGGGGCGAAGAAGACTACAAGCGTTTTGAAGAAAAGGCAAAAAAAGTACGTGATTACTATGGAAAAGTAGAAGCATTGCCTGGGCAATACATCAATGGCGATTTAACCGTAGGAGAAAATATAGCAGATATAGGTGCCATGGCTTGCATGCTTGATATGATGGAAGACTTACCAGATGCGGATTACAAGGCTTTCTTTGAAAGCTGGGCGACAGTATGGCGAAGCGTAGCACCAGAAGCTTTCCGTGTCCAACTCCTACAAAGGGATTCACATGCCCCAAATAAAGAAAGAGTGAATGAGGTAGTGAAGCAGTTTGAAGCTTTTTATGAGACTTATAACATTACAGAAAAAGATGGCATGTATCTAGAGACAGAAGAAAGACTTTCTATATGGTAGGGTTAAATAAATAAAAATAAGAGATATAAGGGGAGAATAAGCTATGAAAAATTATGAGTACAAATTTGTGCAGGTGCCAGTAAAATCTGGATTTAAAGTAAAAGCAGGGGATACTTATGAAGTATGTAAAGGTGTAATCATTGAAGAAGCACAGCAAGGGTGGAGACTTAAACAAGTGGTAGTGCCTTTTAATGAAAAAACAGGGGTATATGGAGCAAGCAGTTATGAGGTTATTTTTGAGAGAGAGATAGGGTAAGTATAAGTGTATGATGAGGTTTAAGAAGAGGTGTTCCTGCAGTGGAGCACCTTTTTTAGAGTTTCTCACTTTAACACGTTGAAATGATACAGAGATAAATGTATAATAAAGTATAAATATTTAATAAATTTCAAAAAGGGGGAGTTTGATGAGTAAGGAACTTATTATCTTCATAACATTTATCGCTTACTTAGGGATGATGTTAGGGATAGGTGCGTACTTCTATAAGAAGACGAGTAACCTTTCAGACTATGTATTAGGGGGAAGGCAGTTAGGTAAGTGGGTAACATCTATGAGTGCACAGGCTTCAGATATGAGTGGCTGGTTACTTATGGGGCTACCAGGTGCGGCGTATATGGTAGGCTTATCAGGTTCCATATGGATGGCCATAGGTTTGGCGATAGGAACGTATCTGAACTGGAAAATCATAGCGAAGAGATTAAGAGTGGCTACGGAAAAGTATGGTAATGCCATTACCTTATCTTCGTACTTTGAAAATCGTTTTGAGGATAAGAGCCATTTTTTGAAGATTATATCCTCACTTTTTATACTTGTATTTTTCTTGATTTACACAGCATCAGGATTTGTGGCAAGCGGCAAGCTTTTCAATAGTGTCTTTGGGATTGATTATAAGTGGGCGGTACTGATTGGTGCCGTTGTCGTGGTAGGTTACACATTTATGGGTGGCTTTATGGCAGTGTGCTGGACTGACTTGATTCAAGGGGTATTAATGTTTATTGCACTTATTGTGCTACCTTGTATGGTTATTATAGATGCAGGTGGCATCGGTGCTGTAGCACAGACTGTAGACCCTAGCATGCTAGATGCTTTTAGGATAGAGGTACTGGTATCTAGTGATGCACCACAGAATGCTTTGATGGCGGGGATTGGTATTCTTTCTTCCTTAGCATGGGGACTTGGCTACTTTGGGCAGCCACATATTTTGACTAGGTTTATGGCGATTAAAGACCCTGAAGAGATTAAACGTTCAAGACGCATAGCGATGGGATGGGTTATCATTTCGCTTTTTGCAGCAACAGTCATTGGACTTATCGGGCATGTGGCATTTGCAGATCTTACAAAAGTAGGCTCAGAAAATATCTTTATATTACTTGTAGATAAGTATGTGCCGGTCTTTATTGCAGGCATTTTTCTATCAGCAGTCCTTGCAGCCATTATGAGTACCGCTGACTCACAACTTTTGGTGACCGCATCGGCTATGTCAGAAGACCTTTATAAAGGGAAACTGAAGCCAAAGGCATCAGACAAAGAGCTTGTGTGGGTAGGACGACTAACAGTAGTAGCAGTGGCTGTGATTGCAGCGATTATTGCACTGAATCCAGAAAGCTCAGTCTTAGAGCTCGTAGCATGGGCATGGGCAGGCTTTGGGGCAGCTTTTGGGCCAGTCATTCTCATATCACTTTTCTGGAAGAAGATGACCAAGGAAGGTGCCATAGCAGGTATGCTTGTAGGTGGCCTTGTGGCCTTTGTATGGCCGATGTTAAGAACGCAGTTTCCAAGTGCATGGGTATTTTATATCTATGAGCTTTTACCAGGATTTATCATGGCATCCCTCTGTATATGGGGCGTAAGTAAATGTAGCAATAAAAAATCTCCCAATTAAGGGAGATTTTTTGCGTTCGTTTTTTCAATATCTACAATGTAGCGGATGGCGCCTGAAGGATGTA
>JBOFIT010000148.1:0-5375 GCA_051650305.1 Cellulosilyticaceae bacterium | reverse complement strand
TAGTTCTGACTGCATCTTGGACGTCTCTGCTTGGCGTGCATCCATCTCTCCAATCATCCCTGTAAAGATGGTATTGAGCTCTGCATCTGTGTTATCAGGGTCTTTGAGCTGTGTAAGCATCTCTTCGATATTCATCATTAGCTTACTCATCATATCTGGCATTCCAGTGATATTAACATCTATCGTATTATTAGTACCTATTTCATAAGCAATATGCTGCCCTTGAACACTATTAAGTACTTCTGGGTTCATCGTACCTTTTGGAATTGTTGTACCTTTTGGAATTGTTGTCCCTGGTGGTAGAGCTGTCCCTTGTGCAAGTACAGTACCTACTGGGATAGTAGCATTGGCTGGAATAGCTTCACCTTTTTTAAATAACACTTTGCCATCTTTATCTACGATATCCACTTCCGGGATGACACCTTCTTTAAGTGTCATATTTTCTCCCATATAGCTATTAGGTGGAATGGTTACCTCTGCTGGCAAAGGTCCTGATGCTGGTTCTAATGTAAAATCAGCACCGTTTATCTGTACCACAACTGGATTCCCATCTTTATCCCTTATAGTCTCTGTTAGAGTAGTTCCTGCTTCTAATTTTTGACCACTTACATCTTTTCCTACGGTCATATCCGCCCCAACAGGATAAGTGATGCCATCCTTAAGTGTTACTGCATCCTTCAGCTCATAGTTCCCATTTACAAATACTGGCTGATCTGTCTTATACCCTGAGAATACGTATCTTCCAGCATAAGTTACATTTGCTTCTTGTTTCAGTTGCTCGTAGAGTTGCTCGATCTCATCTACAATCTTTTGTCTGTCTTCTGGTGTATGTGTACCATTGGCTGCGTAGTTACACTTCTCACGGATGGTCTTGATAATCTCCGTAGTGTTCTTAAGTGCTGCTTCTGTGACACTCATCCATGATGTGGCTTCATCTACGTTGTTTGCATATTGTTCTGCTTCCATAACATTTAGGCGAAGCTTTAAGCTACGTCCTGCTATGATTGGATCATCAGACGGTCTTTGAATCTTCTTGAATGTATTCATTTGATAAAACAACTTATCCAGACGGCCCATATTGGTATAAAGGGCACTCATAGAGTTATTTTGCATCATTCCGTTTGTTACGCGCATTGTCTAGCCTCCTTTTCTTTTACCAGCTACCTAGCTTAAAAATAGTCGTCTCATAAATACCATCCATGGTGGTAATGAGCTTTGCTGCTACTTGGTATGCTTGATTGTATTTGACAAGATTCATAAATTCTTCGTTTGTATCCACTTGAGATACAGACATACGTTGGTTTTTAATAACGTTAGTAATATTAGTCTGGCTAGTCTCATACATCTTAGCTTCTTTGGCATTGATGCCTAGTTCACTGAACATCGAGATCATAAAGTCTTTTGGATCACCTTCTTTGAACATATGGTTATCACTTTTAGTACCAAGTAGTGCTAAAAGTAAGTCATTGTTACTCTCGTTTGGATTTGCATTTGGTGGCTCGTATGCAAAGTTGGTACGTATATCCTGTGTCCCATTTAAAATGTCTGGGTTAAGTGCAAAGCCTTTAGCTGTATCTCCTACGAATAAAACGTACTTCGGACTACCATCTGCATTCGTCAACGGTTGACCATCTGGCCCTTGATTATAGATTTTATTCATTTCTTCTGCGAAACCTGTAACAAATTGGTCCATCTTCTTAATGTAGTACGGTATCCCTCTGTAGGTATTATCACTCCCTGTACCACATCCATCTCGCATATCCAATGCCCCACGTAACTCACCCGATAACTCTTTATCTATCTTAAAGTCTAGGCCATCTTCCCACACGATGTCATACAAGCCATCTACATCCTGACCATTCTGCTTAGTTTCCCTCGCTTTAACATCCAAAAATCTTGCATCAAAGTGGTCTACAAGACTTTGTCCATTGACCTTCACTTGATAACGTAATTCCTTGCGTCCATCTGGTGCAGTATACTCGATTTCTTGAGCTTCTACATTGATAAGTTCAGATAGTCTATCCACACAAAGCTCGCGCTCATCACGTAGTGTATTGGCCACGTCGCCATACATCTCTGCTTGGTAGATTTGCTTGTTGAGACTTTGGATACGTGTCGCAAGCATATTGATTTCACCAACCATTGCCCCCACTTCAAAATTGAGATCTTTTTGGAAGTCTGAAAGACTTTGGCTACCCGAATTGTAATACTTAGTAAAGCTATTCAACATCTGACGTAGTGCTTCCTTACGTTCTCCCTCTGATGGAAGTTTAGAAAGGTCATCTATCGCCTTATACATATCGTTAAATACTTTGGTAAAGCCTGCATCACTTGGTTCACCAAACACACTCTCTACCAGTGCATTTTGCTGTGCTTTCACACGGTATTCTCCTAGGCTATCATTCTGTGCCCATAGCTTACTATCTAAATACGAGTTTCTCACACGACTTACTTGTATGGTATCTACACCTGTACCCACCATACCTATTCCATGTCCTGACATAGGAAATGAGGCTTTCTGCTCAAGCACTTGTCTTGAATAGCCTGGTGTCGTGGCATTGGTGATATTATTCCCTGTAACACTTAGTCCTCTTTGGGCTGCAAAGAGTCCTGACATTGCGACATTAAGTTCAAAAAATGATGATGAAGCCATCTTCGCATCCCTCCTAAATTCTATTGATGATGGTATCCATCATCCCATCTAATACATTGATCATACGTGATGAAGCATTGTATGCATATTGGTACTTCAACATATTGGTGAGCTCTTCATCTTGAGATACGCCACCCATGGATAAGCGCTCATTTGTTGCATTGTTCACGATGGTATACTTCTCTCCTACCTTACCTTGGTACTGGAAGCCTTCTCTACCGATATCTGATACAAACTCTGCATAACAGTCCATAAAGTTTGCCTTTTTGTATTTAGGATCTGTAGCGTTAGTAATCGGCTTACCATCTGGTCCTAATTTTTTCTCTGGCCAATCTCGTGATTCTGACCATGCTCCAAGTAACTCTGTCACCTTGCTATTGTCCCCTATATTAGATGGATCTTTACCAACTGTCCCAAGATGATTATAGCCTCCATCACTTAAAAGCTCTGGGTTCACTTGCATATTACTTCCACTAAAAGCTTTTTTATAGCTTTCAATTCGTTTTTGCTCCTCAGTTCTATGTGCATCTAATCGTGTATTTACTAGTAATTTATCTGCATCAACGCCTTCAATAGACTTCTCATATGCTCCACGTTTTTCTTCTAACACCTTTAACTTCTCTTCATAACTCTTCTTTAAAGCCTCACTACCTGCCGGATCATTTAGATAAGCCTCATAAGCATCCATTGCATCTTTTTGTGCTGCTATAAGCTCTGTGTACTCAGCTCTTCCTTCTCCTGCTGGCCCTACAAGTGCCTTTGGTAAATCCTTCAACACATTGATACTGGTCTTAGATAAGTTACTAATCTGTGATTGACTTAAAATCCCATTTCCTGGCTTTGGTACAAAGACCGGTATACCTACACCACCATTGATGCCACCACCATCTAAGACGTCATTCACCATATCCATCATACGGTCAACAAGCTCTGCCAGCTGCTTCTGTGCCTTTGGAATCATGTAGCTATTGCCATCATAATCCACGCTTTTATTATCATTAAGGGCTATCTCATCCCAGTCTGTATCCACACCACCGACGCAGTTTCCTCTGACGATGAGTAGTGACTGAAGCTTGCCGTTATCACCACCTGATGTAGCATTTACCTCATTATTTAGCTTAAAGAGTGGCTCTCTCGTATCTCCCCATACAGGGTTTACGAAACCATTCCCTTTTGGATCTAATGCTAAATCAATCTGTGTCACAAAAGGTCCGTCTACCAGTGTTCTCCCTTGGCTATTAACGATGACGCTACCATCTGGCATCTCTTTGTAGTCGATGTCTATATACTGTGATAACTCATCTAGCAAAAGGTTCCTCTGATCACGGTAATCATTGGCTTCATCGCCATTAACTTCAGCCTTTTGAATCACATCATTGATACTTTTAATGTCTTTTGTGATTTGGTTTATCCTATGTACTGTCTTTTTGATTTCTTCATTGGTATGATACTGGTAATCATTAAGCCCTTGCATAATTTGATTGGCACGCTTCGCCAGTACATCTGCTGTCTGGATGAATGCTAAACGTTCTTCTACCCCTGAAGGATTGGTTGAAAGCTTTTGTGCTTGCTTCCAGAAGTCTTCCATAATCCCACTTAAAGTTTCACCATGTGGCTCATCTAGGATGGCCTCTATCTCATTAATACCGTCTTGTTTTGTCTGATAAAAGTTGAGTACAGATGTCTCTGTACGAAAGCGCTTATCTAAGAAGACATCTCTTACTTGTCTAATTTGGGTAATGCTAACGCCCAAGCCAACCTTTTGAAGTTGTCCATTATTTCCAACATTTAAATAACCACTATCATGCTGTAGTACTTGCTGCCTTGTGTAGCCCGGTGTATTAAGATTGGATAAATTGTGCCCCGTTACTTGTAGCCCTATCTGGCTAGCAGTAAGGCCTGATACCATGCGTCCTAAACTAGCTATTGATGACATATACTCCTCCTTTACTGTTTTTGGTCAAAGAAGCTTCGTGTACGCTCGACACTTTCTTCTCCTGGTTTGATATAGTTCGCTCGCGTCTCTGTGAGCCTCGTCGTTTTAATGGCATTTACAGTAAACTCTACGTACTCCATGGAATGCTCCAGTATTTGCTTATTTAAATCATTTTGTTTTTTGAGTAGTGCCATTTGCTGAAGTAAACCTTCTCTTATCTCTGTAAGTCTTGCGCTTACCTCTAGGTCTTTACCCATCTTTTCTATAAGTGCAGTAATGGTTATGGTCTCATACTGCATCCCTGTCACAAGGGCGATGTCTTTTAGTAACGTTTCACGACGTCCATCTAGAAGCTGCACTCTCCCAATAAAGGCTTCTTCTCTTTCTACCACTTGTGTTAATAAATCTATATTTTTATTGGTTACTGCTTCTGTTTTATATGTAGCGAGGGTCACTAAACCCTCGTAACATTCTTTCTGCTCGGCTAATACATCAATTAAGTCGTAGATAATACCTGCCATATATGCCTCCTTAGCCTTTGATATCTATATGCTCGATGATTTTTTCACTCACTTTTTTAGCATCAATGGTATAAGTGCCTGCTTCAATACGTGCCTGAATATCTTGTATTTTCGCCGTTCTTACATCTGGTGTCTGCTTAGCAAGTTTATACGCATAATTATAATCCTTCGCTACTTGCGAAAACTTCACTTCATCTTTCTTATCTTGCTTCTTCACATAACCCACTCCTTGGTTTTGCATACCATAAGCTTGTGTGATACTTTG
>JBOFIT010000147.1:0-4361 GCA_051650305.1 Cellulosilyticaceae bacterium | reverse complement strand
GAATGCCTTGATGCAGCAGCTACAGCCCTTACCAATATACTAGGGCTTGTATGTGATCCGGTGGCAGGCTTAGTGGAAGCACCTTGCCAGAAGCGTAATGGGATGGGGGCATCCAATGCACTCATTAGTGCAGAAATTACGTTATCAGGCATTAGTCATCTGATACCTTTTGATGAAACCGTAGAAGCGATGTACAAAGTAGGTCGCAGTATGCCATTTGAATTACGGGAGACGGCTTTAGGTGGCATGGCAGCAACGCCAACGGCTTGTGGTATGTGCAGCAAAATCTTTGGGGAGTGTTAAAGGTTGTAAAGTATGCTAAGTGTTGACAGAAACTATAAATAAAGTTAAGATGAAAAATAATCACCATATCTGAATAATTGAATATTATATTACCATAGAATGGTGATAGGATGATTTCAACCTAAGGAGGTATAGAATGTTAGACATAGCAATTATTGGTGCAGGACCAGCGGGGTTATCGGCAGCGATTAATGGACGTATTCGTAACAAAACAGTAAAGGTATTTGGGAATGACCCAACGACCAGTTATATATATAAAGCAGAGCGTGTGGACAACTACATCGGTATGCTAGGTGCTACTGGAAAAGAAATGGTGGAAGCCTTCGTAGGACATGCTTTGGAAATGGGCGTAGAAATAGAAAAGAAAAAAGTATTAGAAATCTTCCCTATGGGCGATTACTATATGCTGAATGCAGAAAATGAATTTATCGAAGCAAAGACTATTATCCTTGCCAATGGTCTTTCAAAGACCAAACTTTTACCAGGAGAAGAAGCACTTCTTGGTAGAGGGGTAAGCTACTGTGCTACATGCGATGGTCCTTTATATAGAGGAAAAGTCGTAGCACTTGTTGGCGACTCTATTCATGCGGAAGAAGACGTACATTACTTAAGTGAAGTATGTGAAAAAGTATACTTTGTCCCACTTTACAAAAATGTAGGGACATTTGCAGATAATGTGGAAGTGATTGACGATAAACCACAAGCTATTCTTGGCGAAGGTGTGGTAGCTGAATTAGAACTTAAAAACACAACCCTTCAAGTAAGTGGTGTGTTTATTATCAAAGAAAGTATTCCAACGACTCAGCTTCTTAAGGGCCTTGAGTTAGAAAATAAGTCTATCAAGGTGAATCAATTTATGGAGACTAATATACCAGGTGTTTATGCAGCTGGGGACTGTACAGGTAGACCGTACCAAGTAGCGAAAGCGACAGGTCAAGGAACCACAGCAGCCCTTCAAGCCGTAAGCTTCCTCCATCAAAAAGAAAATAACTAGAGCATCCTTCGTGGATGCTTTTTTAGTTCTAAAAACTTGTCCCTTGCATACATATGAAACAGGGGGTGAAAGCATGGGAAAAATGTATATAGCACTAATGATCATTTGTATAGTAGCCATCGGGGTACTGATGCTTAATATAGGTATTGTATCAAAGAAAGAGTATCCTGTGATGAAGTGGGTGTGTATGATACTATTTGCTTTTTCAATGACCAGGTATTTGACGCTTATCGTTTATGGGGACAGCCCATCCCTTGGGCAACTTGAAGCACTGAAGTACTTTTATTTAGCTACAAGTATTGGTCTTACCATACCGATGGCGTCGGTGGTTTGGTATATCACACCGCATCTTAGAGAAAAGATTACCTATCCTAAGTACCTAGCTTTTTTTATACCATGGATTGTTTTTTATCTTTTCGTGTTGGTGACACAGCCAACTCAAATTGAGATGGGAGAAAGTTTTGGGTATACATTAACATTAGTAGGAGAGTGGCCCAAGTATTTAAGTATTGCTCAAGGGAGTTTTGTGTTCGTTGTGCTAAGTATATGTCTATGGGGATTATGGAAATACAAAAACAGTCATCTACGTAGCCAATACTTGGCACTTATCTTAGCACTTGTTGCCTTAACTTTAGATGGACTGGGCTACTTTATACCAACCTTAAGTATCTTTCCACCGTTCACAGTCAGTGAAGTATTGGGCTTTTTAGCCATAGGGTATGGATTTGCTGGCAAACCACTAAAAACGTACAAATAAAAAAAGATGTAGCCTGGGGAGCTACATCTTTTTTAGTTAGGTATTTTATATCAGTGTTTCGTACTTTGGAATCACACAAACACCACAAGCGTCAGGGCCTGTATTGACACCGATTGTTGTACCGATGAAGAAGTATTCTTCTGGTGCAGTCACTGCCATTTCTTTATTGAAGCAAGCTGCGATTTCCTCAGCATAGCCGAGATTATCAGCATGACCAATGATGTATTGGTAGTTGTTTGGTGCGTCAGCTACGTATTCTTTTGCAAGATCGACGATTTTAGCCACAGCTTTTTTTCTACCGCGAACTTTCGCTACAGGGAAGAGTAAGCCGTCTTGTAGATAAAGAATAGGTTTGACGTTGAGCATGGTCCCAAGTAAAGCAGAAGCCTTACCGATGCGGCCACCGTGCTCTAAGTAATCAAGAGTATCCACGAAGAAGAAGATACGAGCTTTTTCGATAAGTTTTGGAATAGTCGCAGTGATCGTTTCAAAGCTTAGTCCATCAGCGATCATACGAGCAACTTCTGTTACGAGAAGACCTTGGCCACCAGTAGCGTTTAAAGAGTTAATAATAGCAATATGCGTATCAGGATAATTTTCTAAAATAAGTTCACGTGCGTTAACCGCAGAATTATAAGAGCCACTGAAATGCCCAGACAAGCAAATACAAAGAATGTCTTTGCCTTCTTTTACATAGTTTTCAAAAACTTCGTAGTAATCGTTGATTGAAGGAAGAGATGTCTTAGGAAAAGCTTTTTCCTCACGCATACGTTTGTAGAAGTCTTCGATTGACATTTCTACAATCTCCTTGTGATAATCAACTTGATTGAAAGAAACATAAAATGGGATTTGCTTGATGTTGTATTGTGAAACAACAGAAGCGTTTAAATCACTTGATGAATCTGTAATAAGTGCAATTGGTCTCATGTTGTCACCTCCTTATATGAATAAATAGAATCGTTCTTATTTTAATATAGCTTATGTACGTATGTCAATCTTATTCAAAGATGGTATGTGTATAAGCCGTAAAAGCATATATTATTATACGTACCAAGAGAAGGGGGAAGACAAGTGCTATCTTCGAGCTTAGAAAAATATTTGATGACGATTTATGGGATGGCTATCAAAGAAGAAGAGCTTAAGTGTGCAGATATTTCTAAAGCACTGAATGCACCGCTGAAAAAAACCATCCAAGCACTTCAACGCCTACATTACCAAAAGTTTATTGTATATCTTGCTTATCAGCCTTTGACCATTACAGAGAAGGGGAAGGAAATGGCTCGCTTTCTTATATCCCGTGATGCTTTGATGGAGGAGTTTGGGGAGATTTTACAATTACCGAAGGGGACTGAAGACGAAGCAGAAATGATGAAACAGTATTTAACATATGAAACATTAGAAACGATTGAACGTTTTGTAGCTTTTAATAGACAATATCCAGAGGTGGTCAATCGCTATCGGCTTTTTTGCAAGCGCAAGCTTAAAACCCGTTTGTTAGAAAGGGCACCAGAAGAAGAAATCTAAAAAAGTATGCTAAGCGAGGAGTATTCCTCGCTGAAAAGCACCAAGAAGAGGGACAACCCTTATGGGTTTGTCGTTGTAGAACGGTGTAGAATAGTGCTATAATAGTAAGAAAAAGCATACGAAGGGGAATGGGTACATGGCACCAAAGAAGAATCAAGGACAAAACATCGTGAAAGGTGCAATGATTTTGTCTATGTCTATTATGATTACAAAGATCATCGGCATCTTATATCGTTTACCAGTTACCAATGCATTAGGTGATGTAGGTAATGGGATTTATTCGGTAGCGTATCAAGTTTATATTATTATCATTACCTTGACGTCTATTGGTCTACCCAGTGCGATTTCCAAGTTAGTATCTGAACGGCGAGCAGTGGGGGATTATAAGGCAGCACACGGTGTTTATAAGATTGCAATGGTATACTCCGTAGGGTTATCACTGGTCTTATCCATCGTGCTATGGTTTGGTGCGGGTGGTGCCAGCTTATTTTTCCAAATGCCAGAAGCTAAAAGTGCCATTCGTGCATTGGTGCCAGCGGTGGTGATCGTTACGATTATGGCCGTGATGAAAGGGTACTTCCAAGGGATGCAGTCCATGGCACCTACAGCTATTGCACAGATTATCGAACAGCTGGTCCATGCCATTGTAAGTATCGTTCTTGCATATGTACTGTTACAGTTCGGACTAGAAGCTGCCGTAGTAGGAAGCACATTAGGGGTGGCAGTGGGAGGCTTAGTGGGTGTAGGGTTCCTTGCATTGGTCTACTACCTTTTAAGAGACCG
>JBOFIT010000146.1:0-1692 GCA_051650305.1 Cellulosilyticaceae bacterium | reverse complement strand
TGTAGCTGGACTTATTTTTATTTCTTATTATGTGCTTTATAGGCACTTGCTACTTGCTGTGCATTCTTAGGCAGTTCTACTTTTTCTGTACATCTGCGTAACAAATCACGCATGACCATGATGTTTTTTTGCTCGCCTTCCATAATCACAGTCTTCCACCGCATAATCTCATCCACTAATTGCTTTAGTCTTTTCTTATCTTCTGGCTGCTGTATCTCATGTTTATGTGCTGTATAGAGCTCTTGAAATACTGCTTCGCTTTTTTCCACTTCCGTTGTCAGCGTTTCTTTATAGTCTGCCATTTGTTCGATCATATCTAAGCCCTCTCCTATATACTGAGTCTCTAGAAGAATGGTCATTTGGTTCTGTGTTATCACGTGTATCTGCTCTAATGTCTCTTTGATTGCTTCTAACTGCTCAAACAATACGTTCATGGCTCACCTACCTTTTATCAAAGAATACCCCTTCTTCTCTGGAGATATCATAAGGATTACTATAGACGTTATCGACGCGTTTTTTAGCCCTTATATCTGTCAGCTTCTTTTTTACATCTTCAAATAGACGCATGAATTGCTCTTTATTTTTTTGATCAAGCGCCACGATTTCTCTTAGGAGTGCTTCTTCTTTTTGCTCTTTTGTCTCAGGTTGCTTCTGATGTAGTTCTTCTAATAGATCTATTTGAACCTGTTTCGCTTCCATTAATGTCTGAAAAGCTTCTATATCTTCTTTATCTAATGCTTCTTCTTGCTGTTGTGTAATCTCTAATATTTTTTGCAATAATGTTCGTTTCACACACTTACCTCCCACACCTTATTGAATTAAAGCTATCGCCTTAAAGTCTTTTTATGGTTATCGACATATTCCTTCTATTTAATGAGTGATTCTCCCGTAATGAGGTCAAGTTTACTCAAATAACCCACGTAATTCGTGTTCTGATAAATGACTTAAGAATGTGGTGCCTTCGCTTACGATACTTTGTGCCAGCTCTCTTTTTTGCTGCTGCAATGCCATAATTTTTTCTTCGATGGAATCTTTCGTAATAAGTTTAAATACCTGTACTGGCTTATTTTGACCAATACGATACACCCTATCTGTCGCCTGCTGCTCACTGGATACATTCCACCATGGATCATAATGAATAACCACATCAGCAGCTGTCAAATTCAGCCCTGTGCCCCCTGCCTTAAGGGATATCAAGAAGATAGGTACCTCATCCTCTCCAAAGCTTTCTACCATAGCCATACGCTTTTCTACTTTTGTGCTACCTGTCAGTATGTGATACGGTATGCCTTCACTCTGCAGCTTCTCACCTAGCTTGTCTAACATTGTCGTAAACTGTGAGAATACCAGCACCTTATGTCCTCCTGCCACACTTTCCTCTATAAGTTCCATTGCTTGCAGAAGTTTACTACTTTCTCCAGTGTAGTCTTCTAAATACAGCCCTGGATGACAACACAACTGGCGTAGTCTTGTAAGCATGGCTAAAATTTTCATATGACTTTTACTGAAGCCGTGATTTTCTAATTCCTTACTTAATTCTTTCTGAACCAAAGCTAAGTGGGCCTTATACAAGTCCTCCTGCTCATCTTCCATACCATTATAAAGAATGGTCTCCGTCTTTTCTGGCAACTCCTTAAGTACATCTTTCTTAAGACGACGCAATACAAACGGTGCAATCATCTCTTTTAAGCG
>JBOFIT010000145.1:0-16269 GCA_051650305.1 Cellulosilyticaceae bacterium | reverse complement strand
AACCACACTTGCCGCTACCACTGCACATACCACAAGCATGATTTTTGTAGGTAGAATCGGTGCGATAAAGACCGTTAAGTATAGACCATAAATAGGCTTATAAAACATAAATGCTACAACGGTTAACCCGATAAGCATGAGAAGTGCTTTAATTGGTGATAACCAGAACATTAAGACACCGGTTATACCTCCGATGATACAGCCATAAAGAATACTGTAACGCTCATCGATTTTTTCTGGTGGTGTCGCAACTTCTAGATCTAACCAGTTCAACACCCAGCGTACAATGTAGCTTTCTTTGATTAATATTGTCCCATCCATATTAAGGATAATACCTACAAAACCAATAACTGCCGCTATGACACCGTAGTAATTCATTTGTTTTGTGGTCGCTACATAAAAGATAGCAAACCCTAGCATAAAACCACCAAAGAATCGGGTATTAAGATGCATGATATACATCAAGTACTGCTTGATCCACCCTAATACACGACTTTTCTGTACACATGCAAACCATCTTTTTTCACCTACTACATTGAGTAGTGTAAACGGTGATGCAATGATTTTATATACTCTACTATCTTGTATATTTAATTTAAATGGTGCATCGAATAAAATCCTATAAGTTCCACTTCCCTGCCAGAAGTTTTGTATACCCGTGTAAAGCTTACCTAGCAGCTGTGCTAGCATACTTTGTTTCATGAGTATCCAAAAGCGTAGAAGAAGTGTTCCAAAAAAACTATTTTCCATCGTTTCCACCTTTCTTCAATTTCGTCTTTATAAAGTCTAGTAGCATCATTACAATAGATACTCTAAAGAACAGACAAAGTCCCATATAGATTACAGCACCTACACACGTTGGAATAAGTACTTGCAAGAACACATGGTCAAATTGTTGTCTGAGTGGTACGACCACTGCTGCCATCACAAGGGCTGCCACTGCAATTTTCAAGACCTCTACCCAGCCTTCTCTACCGAAGAATCCCTTAAGTTTTCTATTAATCATGGTAAAGTTAAGTGTCGCCGTTACCATCGTTCCTGTTGCAATAGCAAGTCCAAGCCCTGCTATCCCTAAGTACTGTGGTAAAACCATACTTAACACCACATTCACCCCGATACCTGTTGTCGCTGTGTACATTGGTATCTTAGAATTGTTCATGGCATAGAAAGTCTTATTCAGTATTTCATTATAAGAGAATGCGAGCATTCCCAGTCCTGCTGTCATTAAAGCTGTTGCTGTAAGTAGGGTTACTTCTGCTGTGAACTCCCCACGCTCATAAGCTAAGCTTACGATTGGTAATGCCAGTAAGACAAGCCCTACCATAATAGGTGTAATAATAAATGTAATGCTCTTTACTAGTGTACGTAGCAGATTCTTTATAGCTGTCGTATCTTCTAAGATGCCTACTTTTGATAAGTAGGGATAACTTAAGTTGGAGATTACATAGCCAAAAATCCCTGCGATAACAACGTACAAACGGTTGGACATTTCTAAGGCAACGACTGCATCCCCACCATTAAGGTAAGATGCCATCTTCATATTAATGAGTGAAGATAATGGTTGTGCCCAAGAGCTAATGAGAATCGGCACCGAAAGTACCATTGCTGATTTCATCTCTGGAGTCAGTACTTTAAAGGTTGGCCTAAATCGGTAGCCATACTTCCTGATGGAGGGTATCTGCATCATCACTTGCATCGACCATCCTAGTAGCATTACCCCTGCTAAGCCATGCACACTCACGCCTGCCCCACTCACCATCAAATACCCTATGATGAGTCCATTGGATATAAGGCTTAGGATTGATGTGATGTAGAACTGACCATTGGAATTAAGCATTCCCACGAAGGAATATGCAACGCCTGTAAAGATAATCATTCCAAACATAATCCTCGAAAGCTCTACGGCAAGCAGTCTCGTCTCTGGGGCGATTTCATCCCCTGATAAGGTAAATCCTATAAGGCCATCTGCGCCTAATATACCAATAACGGTCAGCACACTTGTGATGATAATGATAAAGTTAATATACTCATTTGCAAATTTCAAAGCTTTTTCTTTGTTTTCTTTCATTAACAAGGAGTTAAATACAGGGATAAAGGCCGCTGAAATGACCCCACCTATGGTAATGTCAAATAACATAAGTGGTATTTTGCTAGCTGCTAGAAATGCTGTCAATTCTGCTGTTGGTAAATACGCTGCCAACACCATATCTCTTAACAACCCTAGAAACTTTGATGCCACTGTAATAATTGCCATAAAGCCTGCAACTTTAATCGCTTTATTATAATTCAAAGGCGTACTCCTTTCTTCTCTCTTTTACTTAAGGCCACGCTCATAGAGTTCAATGTTATCTTGAGTCATGCGGTCGATTGAATAATGCTCTTTAATAACTTCACGACCATATGTGGCTAACTTCTGTGATGCCTCTTCATCTAAGTTCAGTAATGTGAGCACATCTTCTTTTAAATCTTTTGTATTACTTGCTTTTTCTTCACGACATGTGAAGTTAGACTTTTGTGCAAGTGCTAATTTCTCGGGTGTAAAGATACCGATGTACCCTTCATTTCCTGCAATCACACAAGGACACTCCGCACTCATAGCCTCTAATGCTGCACGGCTTACACCTACAAACACATCTGAAAGTGCTGTGAATTTATTGATATCTGTTCTGGCACCTGTCATGATAATGTAGCTAAAGCCAAGCTTCGCATTCACTTCATCAGCCTTTTTCTTAATCATTTCATACTCATTCCCAGCCCCTACAATCACAAGAAGTGAATTTGGATAAGCTGTATATAAGTCTTCAGCGATTTCTACTAATTGCTTTGCCACAAGACTACGGTCTTCATCTAAACGACTGATATGACCAATGATTTTCTTTGATGTATCAATCTTAAACTCTTCTACTATACCTGTCGTATCAATTGCTGCATCAAATTTATCTGTGGAAATACCATTAATGGTTACAATGATATTGTCCTTTGGAATGTGATAGCAGTCTACTAAATACTGTTTTAAATCTTCACTTACTGCAATGCTAGCTTTTCCCCAATTGCTATTCATTTTATAAAGCCAAGCTGTATTAAACAAAGCATGTACAGAGGTTACAAAAGGGAATTTCATACTTTTTTCAAGTATGCCTAAAATAAAGGCTGGAATTCTAGCATGCGCATGTACGATATCGATTTTTTCCTTCTTAATGATTTTTCTTAGAAGCCAGTAAGAACGCCACATATTTAAAGGATTTTTATTATGAAGTGGTACTTTATAATGCTTGATATTCTTTTCTTTTAATTCAGCTTCGAAGACACCTCCGTTTGATGCAACGATAGGTGTATAGCCAGCTTCTTTCAATCCGACTGCTAATTCTAATACATGGGTTTCTACCCCACCTATATCAAAACTCATAGTTGCTAATAATATCTTTGTATACTTTTGCAAAACTCGTCATCCTTATACTATATATTTAGGTTTTGCTTGGTAACCTATAACCCTCTTTCATGTACTCGTACAATACATTTTATTGTATAGTATATCCACCTCTTACCATTACTATGATTTCGGTTTCAGCAAAAATACCTCTGCCTTCTGTCCTTGGAATAATCATCAAATGGTATTTTGGTGCGGCTACACCATGTTGTAAATCCACGCCATCTGTCACATCTTGTACCCCACCATTGGCTGAACCTACTATTTTACCACGTCCACCACGTAAGATCATTTCTGAGCTTTGCTCCCCGATGATGCTACTACCTTGTGGAATGGTTACGAGTTCATACTTTGCGCCTGATGTTGTACCTGATTGTAAGCCACTTACTTGTTCGAGTAAAATATCTAACAAGTCTTGCTGAGCTTTAATTTGCTCAGCTAAATGACTTGTACTAGAACTACTTCCCCCCATTGCTGCTATCTGCTTATCTACATAGCTTTTGGTCACGAGTGGGTCTTCCTTACTACCTGCTTGATTCACAGCAGCATAAGTGGTTCCCGCTAGTAACAGTGTACACAGTGCTATGCTTGTTGCCATCTTCTTCATCTAAAACCCCTCCTTCTCTCTGTTATTTCATTGATTTAAATGTGTAGTAAATCGCATCACCTACTACTTTAAATTGAATGAATGAGCTTTTTTCTAGTTCATCTGTCGGTCCTACAATACCTGGTGTACGCATATAACGAATACCTGATTCGATACGTACTTCTTGCTCCACACCACCTGGTGTAATGACAAAGACATTCTTACCTGTCTTTTCTTTATACTCTACCAAGTAATTATGAAGTGCTAAGCCTTCTCTTGCATCGCTAAACTGTGTAAGTGGCTGATGGCTCATCACCATAATCACATGATTTGCAGAAGTCTTCTCAAGGGTGTCTTTCATTTTCTGCCATTGACTCATATCTGTCTGACGTATACCACCTTTGTTTGTCGCTAAAAAGATCATCTGTGTATTATTCTGAACCATTGCCTGATATGTATTCTGATAAACGGCTGCCTTCTCACCTAACTGTAAGTCAGTGTTTTGTGTAGATGCAAGGATTACTTTACTCGCATCTTTTAAAAGTGATTGGCGCATCGTTTGGATGCCTTGATTATCCAGTAGCAAGCTCTTATTTTTAGTCGGTCCTGCCACATTGATGACATACTGGTCACCTACTGGTGCTTCTAGACTTTGTCTGTACATTGGATCATATGCATAGTCATTACGAACTGTAATGCCTGCACGTTCTCTTTCTCCACGTGTCATGGATGCATGGTCAAAGTAAAGTGCTGTCGTACGCTTTTCTGGCACACTTTGTGCATAAGCATAAACTTTCGTTACCTTGGCTGGCATCGCAATGTCTTTTCCTAATGGTGCACTTAAGTATTTCCAACCTTCAAAGTCGATGGTGTCTGCAAGTTTGATATAGTGCTTCTTGCCATTGGCATCCACTACTTCTACTTTTAAGGTATCACCTTGCTTACGCCCATTAACCCATAAGTTAAAGCTATTTGCATCATTTGGTAAGTTAATGCCTTTGTCAAATACAGTATATGCTACTTGCTTATTGTTACTTTTCTCAAATGTATAGGTCATCTTAACCGAACGTTCACCGTGGAATTTAATATCTGTACATGGTTGGACACTACCTGTCACACCACTTGTATTGCCACCCCATTTGGGTACGTACTCTTCGAAAGATTCAAGGCGCATCACATTATCGCCTACTACCACACTTACTTTTGCTGTTGCATTGCCATACTGGGCTTCAAGGGTAGTCGTTCCAGTAGTCCCTGCGATTACCTGATTCCCTGCTGCTTGTGCCACACCATTTGTGTTTGCCCATGTGATTTTATCTGGTGTTAACGGTATCTTGTAGCCACCTGCATCCACGCCGTAAATCTGAAGGTTTTTGACTTCGCCTGGATTCATATTGAGAAGGGTTGGTTCGATACTTAAGCCTCTTGGTGCTTTCGATACGACTATTTCTTTTGCTACCTGTATATCACCTACGCTCGCTACAATCAGTGCATTACCTTCTGTTTCTGGGTAAAACACATTGTTTTCAACGCGTCCTTCTACGCCTACAACTTCAAACTGTATATCTTGTCCATCCAGTGCTACTGGATTGCTATTTCTATCTGTTGCTCTTATGTTTAATTTGATAGGTTCTCCTACAAATGTTCTTGTTCTGACTGGTTCTATGTAGAGTTGTGCGGTGTCGCCTACTGGAGATGTAGAGAAAATACCAATACCATTCATGACTTTACGCTGTGCACCATCTGACGGTTTGTTTTGTAACGTTACTTGGTTTTTACCCTGCTCCCTTGCGACTAATGTCGTGGAGCCTCCTCCATCTAGATACATGGCATCTTTGACACCATATCTTTGAAGCAGTTGCACCATTTCTGTATGTGTCGCACCAATAGAATTACCTCGTCCATCTAGTGCTACCAAAAGTATTTCATCCTTATTATAGGTAGTCGCTACTACACTTCTTGGATTTCTCGTCGCCCCTGATACAACATTAGTTTTACCGGTGTAAATTTGGCCATTCTTCATCAGTAAGCCGCCTCCACCAATCCCCATCTCAATGTTTTCTACTGCTGAGAGCAATTGATCCCCTAAGTATGTGTTCATTTCAATGCTTACTTCACTTCCTATTGGTAGGGCAGCATAGTAAGTTGCAGCATTCACATCATCCATAATCATTACATAGCCATTCTCAGGTATGTTGACCACTTCACCTCTTGCTGAATGGTAGGTTACTTGATTTCCGTCAACGACAATGGTGTGAATTCCTGGATACTGCTTTTCAATACCACTGGTACTCTTCATATAACGTGTATCAAGGATAATCGGTCGATTAATGTACGTACTAATTTTATTATAGGCATTGGCTTCTCCTACCTTTGCCCCATTCCCATAAATATCTATTCCAACTGAAAAGTAATTCATCATGATTTGATTGTTATCATCAATCAGTAAAGTTCCCATGTCCATGGCTGGTCCTACTGCTACATGCTTATTATTGTATGCTTGGCGTACTTCACCTGCTTCAATCATCGGTCCAAAGCTTGGTACATTGCTACTCATACTGAAGAAGTCTGCATTGATGGCTGCTAATGCTTTTTCTCTTTCTGCCATCTGTAATACCGTTTCTTTTTCACCTAATTTTGCAGTACCGATTGGCTTTAAAGCGATATTGGGATCACCCAAGTTCATCTTTAGTACATAGACATCCTGCCACCCTGCATCTGTTAAAAGTTGGTCTTTAATCAGTGTGGCCCCTTTGGTAATGGTTTGTACCTCTCTTACGGTATGAAGTACCACCCCATAGGTCTGTATAGGTGTTAATAACATACATGCAACTAAGAGTGCTGCTCTCAATTTCTTTTTCATCTGTGTTCCTCCATTGCTGATTCTTTTTCAGCCCCAACTATTTTCACCTTATTTATCTTTAGTTAATTTATTTGTAAATGAAAATAAAACAAAACATGCACTCTTCAGGTTATTTTTTGCCTAAAAGAATCTGGATATCTGTTGTTAACGTTCCATCTTCTTTAATAGTCGCTAATGGATAATATGACTTAAACTGCTGTGCACGGTTTAGATCTTTTGCTAAGATTTCTGTCATCTCCAGATGGTCCCCTGTATAGTTTCCAATGCTTCCTACTGTATAGCCTGCTTCTTCTAGTGTGGTTTTAGCCTTTGATGCTGCCCCATTAACACCACTGGCATTGAGTACTTCAATGGTTACACTTTGGTCTACTACTACTTTACCTGTTTCTAAGTCTTCTTGTGTAGGCATTAAATGTTCAAAGAAAATACCGTTACTAAAGTTCTGTATTTCATCCATATCGGGCATATAGTACCATGCACCATTCATATACTTCGCTTCTCCTGGTATGGTATGGAACTCAAGATTCTGTGTATCAAACTTCTTTACATGCCCATAATAAGGAAGAATCTCATTCAGCTGTACGTCTGTTGATACTGCACTAAAGAGCACAGAGATTAACTGTGGTATCTTCGTAATAATCTGTGGACTCATAACCTTATCTGCGAAAGCTTCTAAGAATAGTTGTTGTGTACGGATACGTCCTTCATCACCATCTACATACCCTTTTCTAAAGCGCACAAGCATTTCTGCTTTTTTACCATCTAGTACTTGTGGTCCTTTATTTAAGTGAATGTATAAGTCTTGATAAGGGTCTTCATAATGCATATCCATTGGTACATCTACTTCTACACCACCAATAGCATCTACAATCTGTCTAAAAGCATCAATGGTTACGACTACATAGTTATCAATCTTTATCCCCAATAAAGCCTCGATTTGACTTACTGTAAAATCTCTGACATTTTCAATTCCTGCATAAGCTGTCATCTCATTGATTTTACTCACTTGACGGCTATAACCTTTAAGTTCTCTTAGTCGGTCTTTTTGTTCTGTCGACCATTCTACTCGGGTATCTCGTGGTACTGATACAACTTTTGCTTTATTGGTCTCACTATTGAAGTTCACCACAAAGATAACATCTGTTCGGTAGCCATCTATATCTGTTCCAAATACGGCGATGGTTTTATTTACTTTTTCTTCTTTAGTTTTATTTGTATCGTTTTTTCCTGCACTGGTCGAACCACCTACGCCACCATCATCATATATAAAAGTTTGGTAAGCCCATATCACGCCACCTACTACCACTAGACATGTTAGAAAGGTAATTAATACTGCTCTGAAAAAGGTTTTAAGTAACTTTTGTTTTTTAGTCCTCTTCCTAGATGTTTTTTTAGTGCCCATTTTTTTCACCTCTACAAGTTCCCATTATTTTGTATTATTTTCCATTTTAGGACGTTTTTTTGACGGAAAATGTTCCTCCATATTATACTTTATTATCATATCATAATTTGATGAAAAAACAATAAAAAGATACCTATGGTATCGTCTACACTTAGGTATCTTTTCCTTATTATTCTTACTATTGCACTTTAATATTCTTCGTCATGACAACATTGCCATCAACGATCATTTTTACTGTAATTTCATTGCCTAATGCTAATTGTTCTGGTGTCAGTGTCACCTTATACGGTGGCACATTTGGTGATGCAATCCATTTACCACCTACACGATACTCCACCTTGATGCGACCTGGGTCATTAACGAATGGATGGTATCCACTGGCACTAAGTGTCACTGTACCTTCACTTCTATTAATCACTTGTTGCTCCGTTACTTTGCCATAGCTTATTGGGCTTTCTTGTCCCATAGCTTTGATAAATATCGAATCTGCTACATATTTATTATATGTGTTTAATAAAGTTGGGCTTGTAAATAAGGCATATTCATTTGGTGTATTCGCTACTAATGTATTGAAATAGCACATCCCTTTAATCTGTGGATACTGACGAATCAGTTCACTATATGTTTTTTGAAGTTGGTAGTTCCCCCATGCAGTTGTATCCTTGTTTAAAGTCTTCACTTTATGGTGCATGCCTAACTCTGTGATCATTACTGGCTTTTTAATATTATTCTTTTCCATAAACTCCATTATAGGCTTTACGCGAAGTAGTGGATTTGCATTTGATCCTGCAAGAAATGCTGTATCATTATTTTCTTTTGTTCGTGGATTCTGATCATCTTTCCCCATGAAGTATTGTAGTGGATACATACTGATACCTACCCAATCCACATACTCCTCACCTGGATAATACTTCTCGAATTGTCCACCATTACTTGCTACATCATTAGGTGCCCACACCATTGCGATGTTGCTTTTTGCTTTAGCTTTCTTTGCTACTTGTCTGAAAGTATCTACATAGGCCTTCGGATCCTTACCATTATCTCCAACATTCATTTCATTAGCGAATCTTAAGAAGACTGGTACACCTTGTTCTGCAATGTACTGAAGTGTATCATCAATGTACTTTTGCACATTAGCTGGCTTTGCACCTTGGTAATGCATTGTCTCAAAAGTGCTTCCATGTGTATTCCATGCTAAAAGAATCGCCTTATTTTGTGCCTTTGCTAATTCAAAGTAATTTTGAAGGCGACTTGGCTCATGACCAAACTCAAGGTATGCAAGAAGTAATGACTCTTCTTCTGGATATTTTGCACGGATAGCTTCGTGGTCATATCTTATCCCAATCTCTGGATCCTTATCATACACACTTCCGTAATATACACCTTTTTTAGGTTCGAATTTAGCACCATAAAAAGGTGCAGTTACATTACTTGTCTCTTTGTAAACTTCAAGTGTCGTACTAAGTAATCTTAGTTTATTTTTTGCAAAAACTACGCCATCTGTCCATCCTTTTTGTGTACCATAAGGTATATACTTCTCATAGTACATTTTAGCTTTAGCATACTGCTTTTGTTCTTCATAATAACGTGCCAATTCATCATATCTTGTAGCAAGAATATTTGTTTTCTCAGCACTAGCAGGTTCTTTCTCCATAATAGCAATTATTTGCTCCGCATATTTGATGCGCTCCGCAGTATTCCCTTTTTCCTTAGCTGCTAAATAACCATTGTGTGGTTTCCAGTAGGCATTTGGTAGCTTCGCATACACTGTCCCTCCCATCATTGCAAATGCAAGAAACAGTACCATTCCGTTTTTTAAAAACTTTTTCATAAATCCCCCTATAAGCTTTTTGTTTACATTGTTTTATTTTTCCATATCTAGTATACTTTCTTATTTCACTTATGTAAACACTAAACTAATCTTGAATACCTGTTTTGAAAAACAATTCATCTACCATTTTTCCCATTGCTTCTATATCTATAAAATAATAAGATATACCATTTTCTCTTCTATCGGTTCCTGGTGCCCTATGAAATGTCACTTGACACTCTGACAATTTACTTATATACGTATAGTACTCTGGCAGTTCACTCAGTCTAATGTCTGTCTTTACTGATGAAAAAAGTGTGGTTACAATCCCTGGTATTTTGGTGATGATTTCCGGTGATAGTACCTTCTTGATAAAAGCATCCACAAATTGTTGTTGTGCATCTATACGCCCAAGGTCACCTGTCTTATAATCTCTAAATCTTACAAACTGCTCTGCTTTATTGCCATCTAACACCTGTACTCCTGGGTAAAGGTTGATACATAAACCACCATTCACCTCTTCTTTATACATACGTTGTGGCACATTGACTTCCACCCCATCAATAGCATCGACAATATCTCTAAATGCACTTAAGCTTACGATCACATAGTGGTCTATCTTCATCCCCAAGAAACGTTCGATTTGATTGACTGTAAGCCCTCTTATATTTTCGATTCCCCCCCATGATGTCATTTCATTTAGCTTACTTATTTCTACCCAGCTATTCCTAGATGGTAGATATGCTTTCTGTTCATCAGTCCACCTTACTTGTGTATCCCTTGGCATGGATATCACATTAATCTCCTTTGTCTGACTATTAAAGTTAGCTACCATGATAGAATCTGTAAGCAGTCCAGAGATATCTGTCCCAAAGATTGCTACCGTTTGATTAATCGTTGGATCCAACGGCTTTGTGATGTGTTCCTCTTGTTTACTTCCTTCAACTTCATCTTTTCCCACTTGTTGTGTCGGTGTCGTAGGTGCTTGATAGATAAAGGCATTATATGCCGTAACCCCTGCCATTACCACTAAAATAGCCATTACCATTGTTACAGACGCTGAAATAGCAAAAATTTTTAATAAAGCTTTTATTTTTCTTTTTTGCATTATTATTTCCCCCTAGTCTCTTTATTTTTCCCCATAACCTTTCAATGTATTATATAATACGAGAAGGTGATACTATTAAAAGTATGACTTATTCTAGTGACAAGCATATTAGGTTCATTATACTACTGGAGAGAAAAACTGTAAATGTTTTCAATCTTTTCTGTCTTGTTTGTCCTATTAATGAAAGGATTAAATGATGTTAAAAATAGGTTCTCACGTTTCCATGTCTGGCGGCTTATTAGGAGCTGCCAAAGAAGCATATAGCTATGGTGCAAATACCTTTATGATTTATACAGGTGCACCTCAAAATACCAAGCGTTCTCCTTTAGAGAAACTTAAAATCCCAGAAGGACAAGCTTATATGAAAGCTTACGGCTTAAGTGATATTGTCATCCACGCACCTTATATTATTAACCTTGCTTCATGCAAAGAAGATACGTATGCACTTGCTAAGGAATTCCTAGCTTTAGAACTTGAACGTACAGAGGCCATGGGTTCTAGATACCTCGTCGTTCATCCTGGTTCTTATACGACGGAGACACTTGCCTTCGGTACAGAGCGTATTATCGAAGCACTGAATGAAGTCCTTAAACCTACTACTGCTGTAACTGTCTGCTTAGAGACGATGGCTGGTAAAGGTAGCGAAGTAGGCCGTTGTTTCGAAGAAATCAAAGCAATCATTGATGGTGTTCATCTAAAAGATAAAATAGGTGTCTGCTTTGATACCTGCCATGTCCATGATAGTGGTTATGATATCGTAGACAATCTAGATGAGGTCTTTGCCACTTTTGATCGTATTATTGGGCTAGACTACTTAAAGGTATTTCATATCAATGGTTCCCTTAATCCTCGTGGTGCCAAAAAAGACCGTCATGCTAACCTCGGTGCTTGTGACGATAATCCTCGTGGCAAAGACCATATCGGTAAAGAGGCACTTTACAACTTAGTGCATCATCCTGCCGCTGCTGGTCGTCCTGTTATTTTAGAGACACCATGGTTAGATAAAAAGAACAACTTATATAAGGAAGAAATTGCTTTTCTTAAGGGGGAATAAGATGTCATTTTCACAAGAATTAGTCCTTGTTACAGGCTCTTCTCGTGGTATAGGTAAGGCCATTGCCTATGCTTTTTTAAAACAAGGAGCTACTGTTATTTTAAACAGCGGCAATACGAAAGACCGTCTTTTAGAAACTTATGAAGCTTTCCGTTCAGAAGGTCTTGATTGCTCCTATTATTTTGGTGATTTATCTAATTTTGATGTGGCGACTGATTTGTTCGCGACCATTCAAAAGGAGCACAGTCGTCATCCGAGCATCATCATCAATAATGCCGGTATAAGCCATGTAGGTCTTTTTACAGATACACCACCTACTGTTTGGCAGAAGCTTTTACAAACCAACTTAAATACAGCCTACCATTGCTGCTATCTTGGTACACCTTCTATGGTTACTGCAAAAAAAGGCTGTATCATTAACATTTCATCTATTTGGGGCTTATGTGGAGCTTCTTGTGAAGTGGCTTACTCCACTAGCAAAAGTGCCCTCAATGGCTTTACAAAGGCACTTGCTAAAGAATTAGGCCCTTCTAAGGTACGCGTTAATGCCATCGCTTGTGGCTGGATTGAGACAGAAATGAATGCACATTTTTCACCCGAAGAAAAAGAGGCTTTTATAGACGAAATCCCTCTCTGTCGTGCTGGCTCTCCCGAAGACGTAGCCAATACTTGTCTTTATCTTGCCAGTGATGCATCTGCTTATATGACCGGACAAGTCCTTACCTTAGATGGTGGCTTACTTTAGAAGTACAATAAAAGACTGGGTAGCTTTGCATGCTCTCCCAGTCTTTTCTCGTTTTTTTATTTATCTGCTTCAATATGATAGGCATTCGAAGATTCTTTGGCAATGCCAGCCTGACTTATACGCTGTACCTTAATGCGTATCTTTTTGTCTTTTAGATATTTTTTAGGTAATTGAAACGTCAGCATTTTATCATAAACCACTTCGGTCTCCTGCTTTTCCCCTTCAATATAGACACTATCACCTTTTCTAAATCCTTCTCCATAGACTTCTATGGTCATTGCCTTATCTACCTGTGCGCTTTCCGCTGCCACAACCTCATAATTAGTAGTATAGACAACGATTCTTTCATTACCCACAATCTGTATCATACCCACCAATAAAACAGGTAATACAATCAGTATGCCTGCATATACTTTCTTTAAAGGTTCCATCTTATTTCCCCCCATAATTCTTGCCAAACAATGCATCATACTGCACCATCCACATATCTTCTAATACCTTTTCTTCTTCCGTCGTCATGCTTTCATGCGCTTTCACATTTCCCTTTTGATCGATATAAAAATTCGAATGGTACGCTGGTAACAGCTGTAACTTTTCATATAATAAATTAAAATACTTATCTTGCCTAAAGTCTATTTGATGTAAGAGAAGTGCACTTAAGTAACTACTATCCATTCGAGGATATACTTCTTTTGGTAGGTCATAGTTATTCCATATCAAATACGGCGTTGTTGCTCCCTTTAGATAATCCTCTGTTTCTTCTACATCGAAGAATTCAAAAGCCTCATACACTTCATCTCCCATAATAGGTATATGGTCTCCAAAGAACACAATGACCGTTGGCTCCTCTACTTTTTCAAAATAAGTAATAAGCCTGTGCAATGCTTCGTCCGTCTCAGCAATGGAAGATGCATAACTTTCAACGGTATCTTTCACCTGCTCTTCTAAATGAGGTGCTACACTATGAATAGTCGGTGTATCTAATTTTCCATAGGGTGTATGGTTTTGCATCGTTACGACATGAGCAAAAAAAGGCTCCTGCCCACTTGTTTCATATTCTTGTATAATGCGCTTAAAAGCATCTTCATCCGATATATACTGATTAATATAGTTTGGCTCCTCAAAGTCATCTCGTGTTATAAACGCATCAAAGCCTAGGTCTTTATAGACCTCATCTCTTGAATAAAAAGAGCCTTCATAGGGATGAATGGCCACTTTCTTATAGCCACTGTCTCCAAGTACACTTACCAATGAATGCATCCCTTCCTCCACATATCTCAAGTAGGCTATATTGTTTACACCAGTAAAATCAGTAGAATATCCCGTCAGTGCTTCGTATTCTGTCTGTGCGGTATACCCCCCTACCTTAGGCCCTACTATCTCTCCATGGGTAAACGCTTCGCAATACTGATCAAAATACTTATAGGGATTCTCTGATAATGCTAATCCCTCTAATTTACGTATATCAAAAAAAGACTCACTCATAATCATAATAATATTCGGCTTAACACCCGTTTCTTTCTGGGTAGTCACATCCTGTAAGCTTTCCTCGATGGCACTCTTCGTATAACCTTCAGGCTTTTCAATATTATTCATTCTTGCTGAATTCACTAATGTGAGTAAGAAACCTTGTTTGACTAATTTCTCTTCCGCATAAAGACTATCATACATCGTCAATACAGTAAGTACACTCAGCATAATGCCTAATGTCCGTACCCGCTTTCTTACTTCAAAGTGTGGCATCTCTCTTAACAGCAAAAAGATAATGAGTGCAAATACACATCCCCACACAAGATGCATACTTATATGAATCTCTAAGTCCCCTGCCATAGTCGCTAGTTCACCTGCCAAAGCAAAGTCCTGTATCGAAAGCTGCTCACCTTTCATCGATAACTTATAATAATTAATAATAGAAATCGTACATATGGGAACCATCGTTATAAGATAGCCATATGCTAATTTATTAGTCATACAGGCTACCATCAGAATCATTCCCAATACAAGTACATATGTTAATAGAAATTCAATATCGTAGTATTTCATCCACTGGATGACATCTTTTCCATTTCCCCTTACTAAAAACTCTGATATAAACACACTAAGAAAAGTAGTGCTACATACGAGACACCCTTTTATCAGTATACCTCTCTTTTTCTGCATCTTCTCACCTTATCCTTACATTGTTTCTCGTTCTTTATTTTAATACTTTTAGTTGTATTTTTCAATAAACTCTGACTATTATTTAAGGATTTCTGCAAACAATAAAAAAAGCCAATCCATAGGATTGACTTTTGAAAAAGCAAATTAACGTTTTGAGAACTGTGGTGCACGTCTCGCAGCTTTGAGACCGTACTTCTTTCTCTCTTTCATTCTTGGGTCACGTGTTAAGAACCCTGCTTTTTTAAGAGCTGGACGGAAATCGCCTTCAGCTTGAAGTAATGCACGACAAATACCGTGACGGATAGCACCTGCTTGTCCTGTTGTTCCACCACCGTGTACATTTACTTTAACATCGAATTTATTTAATGTTTCTGTAAGTACTAAACCTTGACGAGCAATAACTTTTAATGTCTCAAGACCAAAGTACTCTTCGATATCTCTTTTATTGATTGTGATTTTACCAGTTCCTGGTACAAGGTAAACTCTTGCTACTGAGCTCTTACGTCTACCTGTTCCGTAATATCTAACTTCTGCCATTTGAATTGCCTCCTCTCGGTACTAATTAAAATTTGAATGTAAGTGTTTCTGGTTGTTGAGCTTCATGATTATGCTCTGTACCAGCGTATACACGTAATTTTGTAAGCATTTGTCTTCCTAAGCTGTTCTTTGGAAGCATACCTTTTACAGCATACATAAGAACTCTCTCTGGATGAACGTTCATCATATCACGAGCTTTAGTTTCTTTTAAACCACCAGCATAACCTGTGTGTCTTCTGTAAAGCTTTTGATCTAATTTCTTTCCTGTGAATACTACTTTGTCTGCATTGATTACGATTACGTGATCTCCACAGTCAACGTGTGGTGTGTAAGTCGGTTTATGCTTACCTCTTAATACTGTTGCAATTTGACTAGCAAGTCTACCTACTGTTTGACCTTGCGCGTCGATAACATACCATTTTCTTTCAACATTTTGTACATTTGCCATGTATGTTGTTCTCATTGTATTCCCTCCTTTAATCTAGTCGTCGCTAGTTAAACCATCTATTTGATATAAAATCCGGGGCTATTGGATTTTATAAGTGGGCTTATTAACACAAATTCCATTATAGTATAG
>JBOFIT010000144.1:0-7390 GCA_051650305.1 Cellulosilyticaceae bacterium | reverse complement strand
TTACCAAGTGGTACAGAAATCATGGTGACAGATACAGTAGGCTTTATCCGTAAACTGCCTCATCATTTGATTAAAGCCTTTTATTCCACACTTGAAGAAGCAAAGTATGCAGATATTATTCTCCATGTGATGGATGCCAGTTCAGAGCATTTAGCCACACACCAAGAAGTCGTTTATGAAACCTTAGATAAGCTAGGCATCAAAGACATACCGATGATTACAGTTTACAATAAAATCGATAAAGTAACGGATAACTTCATTCAAGATGAGAAAGCGACCCATGCAGTCAGCATTTCAGCAGGCACAGGTGAAAATCTCGAAGCCTTACTTGATCAAATTGAGAGTATTCTATATGAAGAAATGAAAGCTTTCCACGTGGTGATTCCTTATGCCCAAGCAGAGCTTGTTGCTTATTGTCACGCACAAGGTGAGCGCCTAGAAGAGGATTATTTAGACGAAGGAACCAGTATTAAAGGCTATATGCATCGTGATAAAATGTATAAAATCCAAAATTACGAGGTCGAATCCTAAAAAGATATCGCATTATTTGACAAGTTAGAGGTTAAAAAGTGCTTATCCATTCCCATAAAAACCAGTTATTTCCTATTCGTGTCGAAAATACCCTAAAACCCAAAGAAAATGCGATATTTTTATGTTTTAATTTTTAGAAAAATAAGTATAATTAAAACATAAAGCAAAATGTGTGAAAGTGTAGGGGGAATAAGAATGGTAATGGAAAAAGTATTCATAGGTGAGCAATGGATAGAAGAGCTGTCTATTCGTTATTATAGCATTCAAAAAGATTGTTTTTACGGTGTAGCCGTAGAGGAAGATCACAAAGACACGATCAAGTGTCACCAAACGTTTTTTACAGAAAGTAAAAATGAAGCACAAACCCTCGGAAAAATCATCTATCGTGGGATTGTGACAGGGATGACACTGGATGAAGTCATCGATGATTTTGTACAATAACAGCCTTCGGGCTGTTTTTTAGTGTGTTTTTGGTTGGTATATGATAAAATAAGCATACAGAGACTTTACAACAGGTGGTGTTTATGTTAGAGAGATATGTAACAATCAATGGTGATGCAACCATTGAAATCATAGAAAAGAAATCACGTTTTATTGCTTATGTCTATGTGATTGAATCACAAGAAGAAGCGGATATGTACCTTAATGAAATACGGAAGAAACATTGGGATGCTGCCCATAATTGTTATGCCTATCAGATAGGTGAGCGCAATGAAATTCAGCGTTTTAGTGATGACGGTGAACCCCAAGGAACAGCCGGTAAGCCTATCTTAGATGTACTCAAAGGGCAAGATATCAAAAATACATTAATTATTGTGACCCGCTATTTCGGAGGGACTCTTCTAGGGACAGGTGGTCTTGTGCGTGCGTATGGACGTGCAGCAAAAGAAGGTGTCATGGAAGCAGGCCTTATCGAAAAGCTACGTATACGCCTTTTTGAGCTACAGATGAGCTATCCTCTTTCAGGGAAAGTACAGTACTTGCTCAATGAGAAGAACTATGTCATCCGAGAGACACGTTACTTAGAAGTGGTTACTTTCGTGGTGGAAGTGCTGGTGGAAGATGAAGAAAACTTCACACAGTGGCTTATTGATAAGACAAATGCTGAAGTATCTATCCAAGAAGGTGAACACTGTTTGATCGCAAGGCCATTACACTAGTTGCCTAAAATCCATTGACTATGGTAAAATAAGAAGGATTATACGAGAATATGAACATATATAAGGAGGATTCTGATTATGTCAGGACATTCAAAGTTTGCCAATATTAAACATAAAAAAGCAAAGAACGATGCACAAAAAGGTCGCATTTTTACCAAGATGGGTAGAGAGATTGCAGTAGCAGTTAAAGAAGGTGGGGCAGACCCAACACTTAACAACAAATTAAATGACATTATTCGTAAAGCAAAGTCAAACAATATGCCAAATGATACGATTCAAAGAAGTATCAAAAAAGCAGCAGGCGATGCAGATGGTGTAAGTTATGAATACATGACTTATGAAGGCTATGGTCCAAATGGAATCGCTGTGATCGTAGATACCTTAACAGATAATAAAAATCGTACAGCGGCTAACGTACGTGCAGCATTCTCAAAAGGAAATGGGAATATGGGTACTTCAGGTTGTGTAGCGTTTATGTTTGATAAAAAAGGCCAAATCGTTATCGAACGTGAAGCAACAGACATGGATGAAGATGAACTGATGATGCTTGCTATTGAAGCAGGTGCAGATGATTTCGAAGCAGAAGAAGAAGGCTACACTGTACTTACGACACCAGAAGCTTTTGGAGATGTATGTAAAGCCATCGAAGAAGCAGGGATTGAAATGGCATCTTCAGAAGTGACCATGATTCCTCAGACAAGTGCAAGCCTTGATGAGAGCAATATCAAAGCATGGGAAAAAATGATGGATCTTCTTGAAAACGATGATGATGTGCAGGAGATCTACCACAACTGTGATAATGTAGAAGAGTAGACAAAAACTTCCAATGATGTATAAACATACGTTGTATGACATTATTGGAAGTTTTTATTATGTACCAAGGAGAGCATTCAAAATGTAACGCATATATTAAGGAAGGTCGCTATCCATTTATCACAGCATGAGGTATAATACAAGAAAGGACAGACCTTACGGGACAAAAGGTAGAAGAGGAGACTTCGACAATGGACATAAAAGAACTTGATCGCCAAGCTAAGCAAGGATTCACCTTGCCTACTGGATTACGTGGCTATGAGCAAGCGTATTATATCGCTGCAAGGGGACTTTATCAGCAATATGCAAAGGGCGAGTTGACATTAGAAGACGCGCGAAAAGAAAAAGAGCAGGTGCTAGGGACGTATAAGCAAGGAGAAGAAGAATGGGCATACCTGATGCGATTACATCATATAGACGTAAAGCTTAAAGCTTTAAAGGAAGAAGGCTTTAATACCGTCTTAGAAATGGAGATCCTTGCCTTATTAGAACACCTGTAAAACAAAAAAAGGGAGAGGGGACGATGAAAAAAGTATTAACCTTAAGTTTGATAGGGATGTTATGTTGCATCATAGGCCTTTTTATGTATTTGATACAAGGTGGTGAAGCATCTATACAAGGGCAGACGACCCTTACCAAGCCCGAAACCTTACAAGAAAGCACAGAAGCGAATACAGAAGAAGCTACAGAAGGCACTACCAAGGAGCCAGAAGCAATAGTAGGAGAGCAAGGGGAAAAAGATGAGGATGTAGTAGAGGGAGATTTAGACTTAGACATAGCCCCTTTACCTGTAAAGCCATCCACGGCACAAAAAAGAGTGGTCATGTACTATCCCGAATGGGGGATTTATGGTGGCCATGGTAATTGGATGCCCCAGTCTATTCCGTGGGAATCTATTACCCATATGAACTATGCATTCTTCACAATCCAAGGTGCAAGTGCTACTATCGGTTCGGAAGTACCTACCCATCATATCAAGCTTTTTGACAAATTTGCGGCACTCGAAGCAGATGCAGGGACAGGTGAAGCTTGGGACTCGCCTTACAGAGGTGCCATTGGTGCGGTGCGTAAAGCTAAGAAAGCCCACCCACAAGTAAAGATGATGATGAGCATCGGCGGCTGGACACAATCAGCCAATTTCGTAGAAGTAGCTGCCACTGAAGCGAATCGAAAAGTCTTTGCAGAAAGTGCCATTGCCATGATGCGAGACTACGAGTTTGATGGACTGGATATTGACTGGGAGTATCCTGGCGTCGTGAGGGAACCTGATAAAAATGATAATCACAATGACCAAGGAAACCCTAGAGCCAGTGAAAAAGATAAAGAGAACTATACCTTGCTACTAAAGACTTTAAGAAAAGCATTAGACCAAGCAGGTAAAGAAGATGGCACCTACTATGAACTAAGTATTGCAGCATGTGCCGGTGTAGATAAGATAGAAAAGACAGATGTCAGAGGGTATGAGCCGTATGTGGATTTTGTCAACTTGATGACTTATGACTTCCATGGTGCATGGGAAGAAGTGACGGGCCATCAATCCCAGCTATATAGCCGTAGAGATAAGGCGAATCCTTATGATCAGGTGGTAAGCGAGTATAGTGTCCATGATGCAGTGAAGCACATGATGCAAGCCGGCATGCCCAATGAAAAGATTGTCATCGGCATACCTTACTATACCAGAGGTTGGAAAAATGTAGAACCAGTAGAAGTGGTACCAGGACTACCCGGACTTTATGCACAGGTGACACCAGATGGTATGGGGTATAGAGGTGCTAGAGGTATGTTTGACGGCGGTGTACCGGCTGGAAATAATCCTTATTATTATGTGGTAGAGCAGCTAGAAAAAGACCCTGCCTTTACTAAGTATTGGGACCCTATAAGCCAGGTGCCTTATTTATATAGTAGCAGCAAGAAAGAGTTTTATACATACGATGATCCACAGTCCATTCAAATCAAGATGGACTATATCAATAAAAATCATCTAGGTGGGGCCATCATTTGGGAAGCGACCTGTGAACGGCCAGGAAATCCTGTACTTACCCAGCTTATTTATAAGGAACTGATACAAAAACCATAAACAAAAAAAGAAATCCTAGCGACGATGCTAGGATTTCTTTTGGTATAAAGGCGTTGCTGTTTGGCGCATTTGCATACGTTGCTTTTCAAAGATAAGACGAGAAAGCAAGTTTTCTTTTTGAAGATCCATCCCATAGAATTGAACATGATGGCTGTATGTACCATTTTCATTAGATTGGCCTTTATAAAGTATTTTACCTGAGATAAGTAATTGATTGTCTAGAAAGTCTAGATAAATCGCCAGATGCTGATTGGCATCAAGGCGTTCATTACACACCATACACATACCGCCTACACTGATATTGACACAAGTCCCTTTTATCTTTGTAATGGTTTCTAGCTTTTCACCAGTTGGCGTGGTAAGAACGGCATAATGGATAGGTACCAGCACATCCAAGCGGAAGTGTGCACGCTGTTGCTTTTTTTCGATAATAGCCACAATACGAGCTTTATAGATAAGCTCATGTTCAGTACGTTTACGATCAAAAAGTTCAATACGCGTCATATACATGGCATTACGTGTGACAAAACAGCACTCGAGAACGGTTGGTAATGCGAAAAGCACCCAGTCACGTTGTGCTAAAGGCCCTGGGAAAATAAGGGTGTCATTTTCCCATTTTGTAATAGTTGTTAGATAACACTTGTCATGGTCATCCTTAAGGCGCATTTTAGTATTGATATCCCTCATAATACTCTCTTGATACATTAAGATACTGGATGTGATCGTTTCAGTGTCTCGATTGATTGTGTTAGACATCCATGTCCCCCCTAAAAAAAATTAAATTAACTATATGTTTATATTATACTTTAAAAGTTTAAGTCATTTCAACCTATCGAGAGAATCTTTGTGAAAAGACTTGAAAATAAAGTATGAATATGACAAAATAATGGGTGTCACATTCGTGGAATCCAATATAAAAGGAGTTATTATGGCTAAAAAAGGTGAAATCATACAAGGTGTTATACAAGAAGTTAAATTCCCAAATAAAGGGGTTATGTATATAGAAGAATTGGAAACATTCGTTACTGTCCCAGATACATTCGTGGGACAAAAAGTAGCAGCCCGTTTACTTCGTAGACGTAAAGGGAAATGGGAAGGTAAAGTCACAGAAGTGATCGAAAATCCAGCACATTTCGTGAAACCACAGTGCCAGTACTTTGGCTTATGTGGCGGCTGTGCGATGCAGCATATCCCATACACATCACAACTTGAGCATAAGCATGACCAAGTGATGACATTACTAGCGAACCAAAATGTCACTGATTTTGAAGATATGGGTATCGTAGCGAGTCCAAGTCAGTGGGCATACCGCAATAAAATGGAGTTTTCTTTTGGGGATGAGTGTAAAGACGGCCCAACTGCATTAGGGATGCACCGTAAGAATAGTACATTCGACATCATCACAGTAGATGGCTGCCAAATCGTAGATGAAGATTTCAGCAGAATCTTACGTTATGTGCTACGTTACGTACACACATACCGCCTACCATTCTACAAAAAGAAAATGCATGAAGGCTTTATGCGTTACTTACTGGTACGCCGCTCAGAAACGACAGGCGATTTACTGGTAAATATCGTAACATCAAGCCAAATGGACTTTGACTTGACACCACTTGCCAATGAGCTAGCAAATCTTGGCACGAAAGGGAAAGTATCAGGTGTACTGCATACCCTTAGCGATACATTAGCAGATGCAGTGAAGCCAGAGAAAGTAACGACACTTTACGGTGTAGACTACCTGACAGAAGAGATACTAGGCCTTAAGTTCAATATCTCACCATTCTCATTCTTCCAGACAAATACAAAAGGTGCAGAAGTCCTTTACAAGACAGCACTGGATATGGTAGATGATATCACAAGTAAAGTCGTATTTGACCTTTACTCAGGCACAGGAACCATTGCACAGATCATGGCATCTAAAGCCAAAGAAGTATACGGTATCGAAATCGTAGCAGAAGCAGTGGTTAAAGCAGAAGAAAATGCAAAGCTTAACAATCTGGCAAACTGCCACTTCGTAGCAGGTGATGTTCTTACAGAAGTCGAGAACTTCCATGTGAAACCAGAGATGATCGTTCTCGATCCACCAAGAGAAGGGATCCACCCAAAAGCCATCCAAAAGATTGCTAACTTCGGTGCGAAGGAACTTCTCTATATCTCATGTAAGCCTACAAGTTTAGCACGTGATTTACCACTCTTCAAAGAAGCAGGCTACAAGACTGTGAAGATACAATGTGTGGACATGTTCCCGAATACGGTTCACGTCGAGTCAGTGGCTTTACTTGTCAAGGACTGTTAAGGACGAAGAGAAGTAGTAGCACTGACCGTGTGATAGCTGTCCAAGAAGACGAACGTTAGTGAAGTCTGATTGGAAACAGCGAACCACAGAGACTGTAGCGCTTCTAGTGAAAGAAAACTAAGTAATACCAAAGGTTAGGGCGATTTGCTCTAGCCTTTTTTAGTGTACTTTTGGACAAAAAGTGGACAAAATATATTTACTAAAGACGATGAAGGCATTGACTGAACTAGAGTATTTTTTGCAAGGCTGATAGGAATTAGATATGTAAAAAGGATGCCAGCTGGCATCCTCTGCAATTATTACAACAACTTAGTTTTAAGTAGCTTTAGGTCGCTATCAAGTCTAATGACTCTACCAAGAAGTTCTTGATGAGATTCATAGATAAGTGGCAATAGACATAGTGTATCAGCTAGGCTGGTATAATACTGGGCCTGCTCCAAATCTATAGCATGTTGTTGTTTTTCAAGCTCTCGTAAATCTTCACGGACTGACTTTAAGAGTTCATAAGTTTTG
>JBOFIT010000143.1:0-1798 GCA_051650305.1 Cellulosilyticaceae bacterium | reverse complement strand
AGGGTGTGTGAATGGCAGGTAGCAGAGGGTGTATCTATGTCTTATGAGATTATGGAAAAGCGATTTGAAGAAGAAAAAGAACAAATGAAGTTAAAATTATTAAGTGAACAATTCTCAGTATGTAAGATAGCAGATGTGGGACAAGTAAACTGGGAGGATAGGTATTGCTTTGTAGGAAAGACAGATGAGGAACTATCATTGGTATGCAGTAGTAAGTATGTACCAGCAGATACGCTAGCTTGTGAAGAGGGATGGAGAGGTTTTCGTATAGAAGGGGTATTAGACTTTTCGTTGATAGGGATACTTGCAAAGATATCTACGATATTAGCTGAACAGAAAATAGGGATTTTTGTGGTGTCGACTTTTAATACAGATTATATCCTCATCAAGGAAGAAAAATTAGAAGAGACTGTGGAGGTACTAGAGAAGCAAGGATATAGCTGGGAAAAATGAAAATGAGTATTTAGAATGGGGGAATAGTAGTGAAGAAGATACTAAAGGTAACAGGAATCGTAATAGCAATTGTTATAGGTATTGTTGTAGTGGGAGTAGGGTGTTTGTTTTTTGGAGAGATTCGCACGTTGTTAAGTTTAAATGCAATTAATGAACATCCATTTTATGAGATGACTTATCATGCAGATTATGGACTGGATGCATTTTTAGAAAATGGTGCATCTACGGATGAGGAGCTGGTAGCTTTTGTAACAAAGAGGCTATTGAAGGGGGCACCTCTTGAAATTGATCCGGATGGAGCATGTAGTACATTTATCGCTACAACACCAGAAGGGGATGATTTATTCGGGAGAAACTTTGACTATGTGCCGTCTATGGGATTGATTGTACGGACTAATCCGAAAGATGGGTATGAGTCTATTTCCGTTGTTAACTTGAATCATCTAGGACTTACACAAGAGAATTTGCCAACGAAAGGTTTGCTTAATCGAGTTATTACTTTAGCAGCACCGTATGCACCATTAGATGGGATTAATGAAAAAGGATTAGCTATTGGTGTATTGGTAATTAAGGAAGGGGTCGTGCATCAAAATACGGGGAAAGTGCCTATCACAACGACAACGGCTATCCGTATGATTCTAGATAAAGCTGCAACAGTAGAGGAGGCTATCGCACTTCTTGAACAATATGACATGAACTCAAGTGGAGAGACAGGCTATCATTTTCAAATTGCAGATGCTACAGGAAATACAGCTGTAGTTGAGTACATCAATAATGAAATGCATGTATTAACAAAAGAAGAGGGCTATACTGCTGCAACTAATTTTGTACTTTATAATGATATGAATGTAGGAAGTGGCCAAGATCGTTATGAGGTTATCAAGACAAAGCAAGATGAGATGCAAGGTATCATGACAGAGGATGAAGTTTTGGAGATTTTACTTAGTATACCAGCTGAAGGATCACGTGTTATCGAAGGGCTTAATGAGGAGATTGAAGCAGATACACAGTGGTCAGCAGTTTATAATTTAGATCAATTAACCATGATGATTTGTACGACGAGAGATAAGGAACGTATCTATCATTATACGATTGATTAAGTAGAAAGAGGATTGCAAAAGCTTGAATTTCAAAGGAGTGCAACGATGCAACCTAAAGTTGACAAAGTGCCTATTCAAAGTGATAGAAGTTGGCAGCATAGATGGATACAATAAAGGAGTAAATAGGAATAGGAGGTCATAGGGATGACATTTGGAGAAAAGTTACTTAAACTAAGAAAAGAAAAAGGGCTATCTCAAGAGGCATTAGCTGAGCAGTTAGGTGCTACGAGACAAGCGGTAAGTAA
>JBOFIT010000142.1:0-13016 GCA_051650305.1 Cellulosilyticaceae bacterium | reverse complement strand
AATGGGTATACAAAAGATGGTAAGGCAGCAGCTAAGGCATGTATCGAAGCAGGAATTGATATTGAGATGATGTCTACACACTATATCAATTACGGCAAAGAGCTTGTGGAGGAAGGTGCATTATCCCTTGAACTTATCGACCAAGCAGTGAGAAATATCCTTACACTTAAGGATGAACTAGGCTTATTTGAAAACCCATACAAAGATGCAGATGAAGAGATGGAAAAGAAGCTTCATAAGTGTGAAGATCACGTTGCGAAAGCTAGAAAAGTGGCAAGAGAATGTGTGGTTATGCTTAAGAATGAGCAAGTGTTACCACTTAAGTCAGGTCTTAAAGTAGGTATTGCAGGGCCATTTACAGCATCAAGTGATACGATGGGTGGATGGTCATTAACAGATAAGAAAAATGCAGGGACATTAGGTGCAGAACTTGAGGCGCATGGGATGCAAGTTGTAACGGCTATGGATGATGAGATTAAGCCAATGCAAGATGGGTTCTTTGATGTAGCAGATAAGGTAGAAGAAGCGGTAGCGGCATTGAAAGATTGTGATGTAATCATTACAGCAGTAGGCGAGCATCCTTGTGATACAGGAGAAAGTGCAAGCCGTACAAATATCAGACTTTCACCAAATCAAGAAAAGCTTATTACAGAGCTACATAAGTTAGGTAAGCCAATCGTTGCTATTTTATTTAGTGGCAGACCACTAGAGATTGCCCCAGTATTGCCTTGCTGTGATGCAGTACTTCAAGGCTGGTTCTTAGGTACAGAATCAAGTGGAGCTCTTGCAGATATTCTTATGGGAGTAGCGAATCCATCGGCAAGACTTTCTATGAGTTTTCCACAAACAGTAGGTCAAATTCCAGTTCACTATAACTGCTACAATACAGGACGTCCAAATTATGGTAAGCGTCATCGTTATGTAAGTTGCTACTTAGATTGTGATAATGAGCCACTGTATCCATTTGGCTACGGTTTAAGTTACGGTGAAGTGACTTATACAGACTTTGAAGTACAGGTAGAAGGGGATAGAGCTTTAGCTAAAGTTAAGGTGAGTAATCCATCAGCGTATACTATTAAAGAGACAGTGCAGCTATATATTAGAGACCTTTATGCAAGTGTCGTAAGACCAGTAAAAGAACTTAAAGGCTTCAAGCAAGTAACATTAACACCAGGTGCAAGTGAAGAAGTAACATTCGAGATTACAAAAGAGATGCTTATGTTCTATAATAATAAGCTTGAGTATGTGTTTGAAGCAGGTGAGTTTGACATTATGATCGGTAAAAACTCAGCAGATGTTAAGCATCAAATTATAGAGATGGCATAGAAAAAATAAGAAAACGTTAATGGAGGTTAGAGGATGCAACAGTTAAGCAAACATTTCGTACCAGATTTCCAGGGAAAAGCAGCAGAGGGTGCAGTTGTACAAGGTGACAAGTATAGATTTACGATATTAACTTCAAAGCTTATTCGTATTGAGTATGCTAAGAATGGGAAGTTTGAAGATCGCCCAACTCAAGTAGTTGTGAATAGAGATTTCCCAGTACCAGCATATAAAGTGATAGAAACAGAAGATCAGTTAGAAATTAGTACAGAGCACATCAGTATCTATTATGATAAAAAGGAATTTACCGCTTCAGGCTTACGTGTAGATGTACGAAGTGATATGAGAATTTGTGATAACAGATGGTACTATGGCGCGAAGATTGATAACTTAAAAGGGACTTACCGTACACTTGATGCCATAGATGGTGGAGTTGAACTGGGAGATGGCGTGCTTGCTGTGAATGGTTTTACTGTGCTTGATGATTCCCATACACTTCTTATCGAAGAAAATGGCTGGGTAGCACCAAGAGAAGATGATGTAATCGACCTTTACTTCTTTGGCTATGGTAGAGAGTACTTAGAGTGTATGAAAGATTACTTTAAGCTTACAGGAGAGACGCCAATGCTCCCAAGATACGCATTAGGTAACTGGTGGAGTAGATACTGGAAATATGATGAAGCAGAGTTAAAGGAACTTATGACACGCTTTAAGGCAGAAGACATCCCATTCTCTGTATCTGTTATCGATATGGATTGGCATCTTGTGGATGTAGATCCTAAATACGGTGGTGGCTGGACTGGCTACACATGGAACAAAGACCTCTTCCCAGATCCAAAACGTATGCTTGATTGGTTACATCAAGAAAACCTTAAAGTGACCTTAAATCTTCATCCAGCAGAGGGGATTAGAGGATACGAAGAAATGTACGCGCCAATGGCAAAGGCACTAGGTGTGGACTATGAACGTGAGGAGCCAATTCCATTTGATATTACAGACCCAAACTTTATGGAAGCTTACTTTAAGTACCTACACCATCCACGTGAAGAAGAAGGCGTAGACTTCTGGTGGATTGACTGGCAACAAGGTGAGAGAACTGCTGTTAAAGGCTTAGATCCATTATGGATGCTTAACCATTATCACTTCTATGATATGAAGAAGCAGAACGTACGTCCATTAGTATTCTCACGTTATGCAGGTCCAGGTAGTCATCGTTACCCTATTGGTTTCTCAGGAGATACTTACATCACTTGGGCATCCTATAAATTCCAACCATACTTCACATCGACAGCGTCAAATATCGGATACTGCTGGTGGAGTCATGATATCGGAGGGCACTTCCAAGGCGAGCGTGATGATGAACTGACAGCGAGATGGGTACAATACGGGGTATTCAGCCCTATTATGCGTCTACATAGTTCAAGCAGTCGTTTTACATCTAAAGAGCCATGGCGCTATGAGATGCAATACGAAAAGACTATCAAAGAGCACTTAAGACTACGTCATCAGTTAGTGCCATATATCTATACAATGAATCAAAAACTTCATGCAGAAGGTGTACCATTTATCCAACCAATGTACTACCAATATCCAAAACAAGATGGTGCATACCGCGTAAAGAATCAATACTTCTTCGGTAGTGAGGTGATGGTAGCACCAATCACAGATCCTATCAATCAAAAAACACGTCTTGGAAAAGTAGAGACATGGCTTCCAGAAGGTAGATGGATTGATTTCTTCACAGGAAGAGTGTACGAAGGTAATCGTATGATCAATATGTTTAGAGGAATCGAAAACCAAGTGGTTCTTGCAAAAGAAGGAGCTATCATCCCTATGGCAAGACACAATGGTGATAATAGCATCGAAAATCCACATGAATTAGATATCCTTGTATTCCCAGGTAAAGACAATACTTTCACGATGTATGAAGACAATGGTAATGATATGAATTACCAAGAAGGTCACTTTGCTACTACAAAGATGCAGGTAGAATGGAACGAGAAGCAGCAGATTACCATCCAAGCAGCAGAAGGAGACCTAAGCGTTATCCCAGCTGAGAGAGATGTACGCATCATGTTACGTGGGGTAAGAAAACCAAGTGATGTAAGTGTAACAGTAAGTGGAGAAGAAGTAGCATGTGAAGTAGTATACGACAAAGTAACTAATACATGTACGATGATGATTGGTAAAGTAGCAGCAACAGCATGCATCCAAGTAACAATAGGTGATGCAGACATTATGGATGCCAACGACCATTACTTAGAGATAATCTACAACATCTTAAACAAGGCACAAATTCCATATAACCTTAAGGATGATACGTACCACTGTATTTTAAATAGCAAAGATAAGATGAGCCTTATTGCTGAGATTGGATGTAGAGCATTAGATAGAGATATCTACGAAGCAATTATCGAAGCAATTATGTAAAAAAGTCAGTATGTAAAAAAAGGAATGAGAGGTTGAAGTATATGAAAAAAGTAACAATTGGTGTCATTGGAGCAGGCGAAAGAGGTCAGCATTCTTATGCAAAATACCTTTTAGAAAACCCAGGAACTGGTCAAGTCGTAGCAGTAGCAGAACCAGTGGGAGAGAAAAGAGAGCGCCTTGTAAAAGATCATGGTATAGAAGAAGCCTATGTCTTTGAAAGCTGGGAAGATTTCTTAGAGCAAGATAAAATGTGTGATGCAGTATTCATCTGTACAAATGATGATATGCATTATGAGCCAGCAGAAAAAGCATTGGAGAAGGGGTACCATGTACTTCTTGAGAAACCAATGGCAAATACAGTAGAAGAGATTCGTAAATTTGATAAATTAGCGAAGAAGTATACTGACCAAGTGTTTGCTATATGTCATGTACTTCGTTACACCCCTTTCTTTGGCAAGATTAAAGAAGTAATAGAAAGTGGTGCCATTGGAGAACTCGTTAATATTCAACACAATGAAAATGTGGGATACCATCATATCGCCCATAGTTATGTGAGAGGTAACTGGCGTAATAGCAATGAGACAAGTCCTATTATCCTAGCGAAAAGCTGCCATGATCTAGATATTCTAGTGTATTTAGTAGGAGGAAAAGCTAAGAGTATCAGTTCTTTTGGTAGCCTTAAACACTTTAAGGCATCCTGTGCGCCAGAAGGTGCAAGTGAGCGATGTGTGACTTGCCAAGTGGAAGCCACTTGTCCGTATTCAGCGAAGCGTATCTATACGAGAAGTCTAGGGACATGGCCAACTTGTGTATTCTACGAAGGTACAAGTGAAGAAGAATTACTACAAGTTCTGGGTGAGAGCAACTATGGCAAATGCGTTTACCATAGTGATAATAACGTAGCGGACCATCAAGTAACTATCATTGAGTTTGAAAATGAAGTGACAGCGACCTTTAACTTATCAGGGTTTACCCATGATATTTCTCGTACCCTTAAAGTGATGGGGACGCGTGGAGAGATTCGTGCCCATATGGAGAAAAATTGCGTGGATGTACACGACTTCCTGACAGGAGAAATGGTAAGCCACGATACATCAAACTATGAATTAAGTCGTTACTCACATGGTGGTGGTGATGCGAAGATCATCCAAGAGTTTGTGGAGACAGTAGCAGGCTACAAAGAAGGTAGTAGAGAGCTTGTGAAGACATCAGCTATCTATTCGGTAGAAAGTCATCTGATGGGATTTGCAGCAGAGGAATCAAGACTTACAAAACAAGTTATTGAGATGGATGAATATAGAACGCGAGGTTAGGTTGATGACATTTGAATTATTACATACCAATAAAGAGAAGTATCATGAAGAGTATATGGCACTTCAAAAATACTGCTTTAGAGGCATCTCAGATGAGCAATTAAAAAGAGAATGGGAAGAGCTTACACCAGAAGAAGGTACAGTCATTGGAAATATTGCAGATGACCAGTTAGCAGCAGTGCTCACACTTTTTCATCATCCAGTCAGCTTTTATGGCAATGAAGTAGGTATGGGAGGAGTGGGACTTGTGGCCACTTCACCCTACTACAGAGAAGGTGGCTACTGTAGAAAACTCCTTGAGCATGCACTAGCATACATGGACGAAAAGGAAATGCTTTTCTCTGTATTAGGGCCTTTCAAATACAGCTTCTATGAGCAGTTTGGCTATAAGTGGGCATACCGTTTCTATACCTATAAAGTAGAGATGGACCAGCTAAAGACTTTTGCAAACACAGGTCAGGTGATGCCAGCTACAGGGTGCAAAGAAGTGGTACAGACACTGTATAGTCAGATGGCTATGGGATGCAATGGGATGACTTTACGCACACCTAAAATGTGGGAAGATAAGTGGCAGGAGAAGCGTACAACGAAGGTTGTGTACACCAATGCAGAAGGTGAAGTGGAGGGCTATATGTTCTTCAATATTGATAACTGGACATTTTGGATAGAGGAGTTCCACTATACAACGATGCAAGCTTTCAAAGGCATGCTAAACTTTGTCTATAAGCATCGTGCACAGGCAGGTTCACTTCATGTGAAATCCGTCAAACCAGAACCAATCATGGATTTACTTCAGAATCCTTATGGAGAGGTGAAGGAAGAGTCATTCATGATGGCACGTATCGTCAATGTACAAAAAGTCTTAGAACTTTATCCATTCACACAAGAGGGTACTTTTACGATAAAGGTAGAAGATAAGCATTACCCTAAAAATCAAGGTGTGTATCACATCACGGTGACAGAGGGCAAAGGAACTGTAACTAAAGAAGTGGCGGAGAAAGCTGATGTGGAGCTAGACATTGCTTACTTAACCCAGCTTGTGCTGGGCTTTAGAAAAGTAGAAGAGCTTGTAGCCATCGAATGCATACAGATGAATGAAGATGTGATGGGGTATTTCAAAAATACACTGAGCACAGGGTTGTATAATTATTTCTAACCCAATAATGAACTATAAAATAGAGGGCTATTGCAGTGATGCAATAGCCCTCTATTTTATAGTTTATGGTCTAACAAAAGTCAGAGATTCTCTTGGTAAAACTTTATAAGGTACATAAGTAATCTTCTCATAAGGACGTTTGTGGAATATTTTTTCTAGTACTTCCACAGATTTTTTGCCCATTTCGATGAAGTTTTGAGATACAGTGCCAATGGCAGGAGATGTGTACTCGAGTGTAGAGAGTCCATCGAAGCCTATGAGGGTCACGTCTTTACCAACTTGGAGGCCGTGCTCATGAAGTGCCTTCAGTGCACCGAGTGCCATAAGGTCAGATGAAGCAAAAAAGGCAGTAATAGATGATGTAGACTTGAGAAGTTGCTTTGTATGTTCGTAAGCAGTTTGCACATTGAAATCCCCATCAATGAGTGCAAGATTTTCTAAAGGAATCATGTGACTTTCAGCAGAAGCTAAGAAGCCATCTTTTCTGACATTAGCAACCTCAGCAGTAGCAGGTCCTAATATATGACAAAAATGACGATGCCCATTGTTGTAGAGTAACTCGAAGACATCTTGAGGAGCCTTATGGTTATCTACAGTAATGGTGGCAGTATTCATACCATTAAGATGTATATCGATAAGTACACAAGGAATCGAACTGTTGGAAAGTTCCTTGAGCATAGGGTCATCTACACGAAGACCGTGGATAATCGCACCGAAAAGGTTGTGATATTGGCAGAATTGCACATAGGTCATACCTGTCTTTTTTATATTTTCTGTGGTGAAGATAAGGAGTTCATAATCTCTCTCTTCGACACCTATATTCACACCAGAAAGTATCTTGAAAAGGTATTCATCTGTAGAAGATGAATAATAAAGGTTTGAAACGATAAGACCTATATAATATTTATCTTTTTTGGACAACATAACAGCGTTCTTATTTGGAATGTACTCCAGTGATTTTGCGGCGTGAAATACTTTATCTTTCGTTGTTTGAGGTATTTCAGAATAATTATTGTACACTTTGCTAACAGTAGCAACACTAACTCCTGCAAGCTTTGCGACATCCTTAATTGTTGCCATATGATAGCCTCCCCTTAGTATTTAAAAAATATTTATCTTCCTCTATTTTATGCCCAAAACCTTGAAAAATCAAATGCTATAAAAATATAAACAAGTGGTTTTAGAAGTTGTTTAGGCAAAAATTATAAGTATAAATAGAGTATTTGTCTAAAATAAATATAAATACTTAAGAGGGTTTAGATAAGTAAATTAAAGGATATTACCATCAAATCATTGACTTTTGCCAAATAAAATAGTACAATTTTACGAAAGCAGTTTCTTTAAAAAATTTTTTGGAGGTACAGAATGAAAATGAAAAAATTTATGTCCATAGCGTTAACTTTAGCCTTAGCACTTTCAGCAGTAGGCTGTGGAAGTAAAGCGCCAGAGCAACCAAAAGACGAGACACAAACAAATGGCGATGTAGCAACAGGTGAAGTTTCAAAACTAACTTACCTTGCATGGGATGTAGGAACAGAAGAAGATCCAACGCTTGAAAGAGCAATGATCGAAATCTACGATGAAGAGCATCCAGAAGTAGAAATAGAGATTTTAGCAGTACCAGAAGGTACAGATTACAACAGTTATATCGCTACACTTGCATCATCAGGACAAATGCCAGATGTATTCATGTGGGGTTCAGTAACAGATTCTATCCTAAACGGATGGGCTGCTGACGTATCTGAATACGCATTAAATGATGAAGCATACAAGCTTGTAAATACACAAACAACAGAAGGTGGACAAGTAAACGGTAAAGTATTTGGTATTCCAAAATCAATGCATTACATGGGTATGTACATCAACAAAAATATCTTCGAAGCAAACAACGTAGCACCATTAGAGTTCGGATACACAATGGACGAGTTAATGAATGCAATCGAAAAAAATACTACAGCTACAACAAAAGGTGTAGATAACTTCGCAGTAGAAGCATGGTACCCAATGACTGTTAACCCAGCATACGGTATCTACACATACGATGGCGAGAAAGCTAACTTAGATTCAGAAGAATTCGCAGCAGGTATCGAATTCGCACAAAAAGCAACACAAAACAACTGGAACATGGCAAACACATCACCACTTGAGTTCTTCGGTGCTGAAGGTTGGGCATGGGGTGGTATCGGTGGTATCGCTATTCAATACGATGGTACATGGAACTTAACAAGCTTAGCAGACCAAGCAGATTTCAAATATGACTTCATCGGTCTTCCAGGTGGACACACTGTACTTGTAAATGACTATTTATTCGTTTCAGATGCATCATCAAATAAAGAAGAAGCATATGAACTTGCAAAATGGTTAGGATTCAGCACAGAAGGTATCCTAGAAAGATTTGCAATCGTTGAAGAGTCAGGTGCATACACATACAACTCAATTCCACTTGTAACAACAAACGATGAAATCAATGAGAAATTCTTAGCAACAGTTGTAGACTACCCAGAATTCTCAAAAGCATATGAAGCATTCGCTACAAGCCCAGAGCTACTTCACGTAGAAGGTTACAAGGAAATCGCAGGATTCCCTACAGCGATCTTCACAGCTGATACAGGTGTTCAAGGTACAAATGCTGACGGTACAGCGTACTCAATGAACCAAGAACAATTAAGAAATGCAGTCATTAAAGGCCAATACAAATTATCAGATTATGCAACTAAGATGAACGACATTGCAAACCATGAGTTAGAAGCAATTCGTACACAACTTGAAGAAGCAACTAAATAAATAATCATCCAATAAAATTTGCTGGTATTTTACTTAACCTAAAGATAATTTAGAAAAAATACCAGCATTTTTTAACTAATATTTTTGAAAGGGAGAGAGACTGTGAAAAAATTTCTAAATGTAATATACATACTATTAGCGATTTTTATAATAGGTACTGCAGCCTTAGCTGTTATGCCTGTGCTTGCAAAAAGTGATATCGATACAGACATCTATACTGAAGTAAAAGCAACGGAATCTCCTGTTGAAACCCTTACTCTGGAGAGAGAAAACTTAGTACAAGGAAACCTTATCTCAAGTAATAGTGGTTTTTTACAGTCAGCTACAGAGTACAATGGCCAATCTTATGTAGATTTAATACAAGATGAGGTAGCAAACTATGTAGTCAATGTAGATGAAGCAGGAACATACAAGCTCTTAATAGACGTTAAGAGAAAGCCTGATACAAAGGTTTTAAATGACTATATTGAACTAGAAATCAATAACACGAAGTACGTTAATAAAAATAGCGAAAAAGTAACTTTTAACGATTACTTTATTTATCCATACAATGAACAAAAGTTTGGTAAGGGAAATAAAGAAATTGTTAACACAGCAGCATTACCAACTAATTGGCAACAAGTTTATCTAGCAGACAACGAACTCAATACACTAGGGATTACAGTAGAGCTTAATAAAGGTGAGAATCACATCACACTTAAGCGTATCTCAGGTGAAATGTTAATGGGTAACCTGTATGCGGAGAAAGTAACAGAGTTACCAACTTATGAAGCATACAGTAATCAGCACAAAGATAGCTCAAAAACAAATAAGACTTTCTTTGTACGTGGAGAAAACTTTGCTTATAAAAACAATATCACTATTAATCCAGAGCATGATAGTTCACTCAATGTAAGTCCAAATAGTTTAGAGATTGATTACTTAAATGTGGTAGGAAACGGTACATTTAAGAAACACGGCGATAAACTTACTTACCTTATTGAAGTACCAGAAAGCGGTCTATACCAATTCGGTCTTGCTTACAAGACAGATATCGGTAAGACAGGTGCTAGAAAGAATGTACCTGTATTTGTAAATATCCAGGTTAATGAAGAGATACCTTTCCAAGAGTTTGAAAACTACAGACTACCATATGCAAAAGATTATGAAACAGTTGTAACTGAGCAATATGTGTATCTAGAAAAAGGCATCAATACACTTGGAATTGAGATTAACCAGACAAACATGAATGATGTGTATGATGAACTTAAGCGCATCACAAACGAAATTTCAGATATTGCCCTGGAAATCAAAAAGATTACAAATGGTATTACAGATAAGAACAGAACATGGAATATGAATGAGTATTTACCAGAATTAGAAGGTGCACTTAATCAGTACATTACAGACTTAAGAACACTTTATGATTACTTAACAACAGTTTACGAGGGAACAGATAATGAAGAGCATCTAGCAATCGAGATGAGTATCTTCCAATTAGAAAGAATCCTTAAAAACGTTGATAACTTACCAAATGAGCTGAACCTCTTCTCAGAAGGAAGTGCATCAGTACTTGGGAAGTTAGCAGGTATGATGAATCGTATCACAGTGACAGACTTAACACTAGATACACTTTACTTAACAGATAGTAAAGAAAATGTACCAACAATGGCGACTAACATCGTAGAAGGATACCAAAAAGGTGTCAAAGAGCTTCTTAATACATTTGGGATTAAGAAAAGCCAAGAAGAAACTGCTTTAGATATATGGATACGTCGTCCAAAGCAAAACTACGACATTATCCAGCAGTTAATTAATGAGAAGTTCACACCTGAGACAGGTATCGAAGTAAACTTAAGCTTACTTAAAGCAGATGACCAAACAAAGCTTACACTTGCTAATGCAGCAGGGAATGCACCAGACCTTGTAACAGGTTTAGATGCTTACTATGTATCTGATATCGGACAAAGAGGGGCATTAGAAGATTTAGCTGTATATCCAGCTATGAAAGAATTATTAAAAGGTTTATCAACAGGTGCAATGATGCAGGTATTTGTTGAAGAATCAATCTACGGTATATCAGAAGGTCAAGATGTATTCGTAGCAGCGTATCGAACAGATGTATTTGATAAATTAGGCTTAGAGCCAGCGGAGACTTGGGCAGATGTAGAAGTCATCTCATCAGTACTTAGAAGAAATGGTATGAGTGCTTATGTACCATTATCACAAGCAGGAGCATTCAAGCCTTATACATCAACAGCACCTTTCATTTATCAAAATGGTGCAGATATCTACAGTGAAGATGGTATGAAAACAATCTTCGGTAGTGAAGCAGGTATGAAAGCATTCGAACAAATGTCTGATCTTTTCACTATCTACGGTGTAGCACTTAACGTAGAGTCTGTGTACCAGTCATTCAGAGATGGTGACATTGCTTACGCGATTATGCCAGTTGCTGAATACCTTAAATTATACTACTCAGCACCAGAATTATCAGGTAGATGGACACTTCACCATACACCAGGAACAGTACAAGCTGACGGTTCAATCGATAGAAGAACAGGTGGTTCAGGTACAATGGTGGCAATGCTTAAGACTTCAGAAAACAAAGAAGCAGGCTTAGCATTCATAGAATGGTGGTTGGATCCAGAAATTCAAAAAGAATACATGAATCGTTTATTAACAACTTATGGGGATGAATATTTATTCCTTTCAGCGAATCCAGAAGTTGTAAATACATTACCATTACCAGAAGAACACAAAAATTATCTAATCGAGCAATTAGCATACGCTAGTGAGGTACAACGTATACCAGGTGGTTACGTAGTAGAGCGTGAGATTAGTAATGCATGGAATGAAATCGTCCTAGGCGGTAAAGATGTACGTTCTTCAGTAGAAGAAGCAAGTCGTGTATCAGATAAAGAGATACAACGTAAGATGAAAGAATTCGGTTATGTTGATAAAGATGGCAATATGATTAAGCCATATCAAGTAAACACAAGAGAAGACTTAGAAGAGTGGGTGAATAGTGGTGAATAAACTAAAAAAGTTTTTTGATAAGTACATTGCTTATATTTTCCTTACACCATATGTAACGTTATTTACATTGTTCATTACTTTACCAGTTATCGTTGCGATTGGACTGAGTTTTACAAACTTCAACTCCATTCAATTTCCAGAATTCGTAGGGTTACAAAACTACATCACTTTATTTACAGCAGATACAGAGTTCACAAAGTATGTACTACCAAATACTTTTAAATTTGTTATCATCGTAGGTTTAGGTGGTTATGTTTTATCTTTCGTATTGGCATGGGTGCTTGCACAGCTCCCTCCAATACCAAGAAACATCTATGCACTGATCATTTACTCACCATCAATGACGGGTGGGGTAATGATTTCAGTATTATGGAAAGTTATCTTCAGTGGCGATGCCAATGGTTATATTAATGCAATGCTTCTTAACTGGGGAATCATTAGTGAGCCAGTACAGTTCTTATCAAATCCAGATTTTATTTTAAATATTGTTATGTTTGTATCCATATGGTCAAGCATGGGTATCGGATTCCTTGCAATGCTTGCAGGGGTACTTAATACGAACGCAGAGTTATATGAAGCAGGTTCCATTGATGGTATCACAAATAGACTTCAAGAGATGTTCTATATCACGATTCCATCTATGAAACCACAGATGCTTTTCGGTGCGGTTATGTCTATCGTTGGGACGTTCAACGCAGGTGCTATCGGGGTTGCCTTAACAGGTACAAACCCAACACCAGGGTATTCCGCACAGCTTATCGTAAACCATATCGATGATTATGGTTTCTTAAGATATGAGATGGGATATGCAGCGGCAATAAGTGTATTCTTACTTGTGCTAGTGTATCTACTGTCAAAAATATCATTCAGAATGTTTAGCGAAGACTAGGAGGAAAAGATATGGCGGCTACAGGAACGCAATTTAATCCAGATAAATTTCATAAATCGCAGCTTAAGTTTCACTTCATATTGGTTCCATTATCAGTGTTAAT
>JBOFIT010000141.1:0-2588 GCA_051650305.1 Cellulosilyticaceae bacterium | reverse complement strand
TAGAAGAGATAGGTGTTGTAGACTTTCTCATTACAAAAAGAGGACAAGGGTACATGGTATGAGTATAGGAAAATTTCTAAAGGACAAATGGTTGTTTCTTATATTACAAAGTATCATTATTCTCTTTATAGCAACTTTTCTTACAGTACTGAGGTTAAATACTTATGGTGTCCTATTTATAACCATAGGGCTTATGGTTATAAGTGGGAGCATACTAGCAGGGGAGTATATTCAAAAGTATTTGTATTACCAAAAACTTATAAAGGCCGTGGAGAGACTTGATAAGAAGCACCTTATAAGTGAACTTATAGAGGAACCTAACTTTCAGGAGGGGAAACTATGGTGGGAAGTACTAGGACAAGCCACTAAGTCTATGAATGATGAGATTGCCACGTATCGCATAAGCCAAGAGGAATACAAGACTTATATCGAGACATGGGTTCATGAAATTAAGACACCACTGGCAGCTATGGAGCTTAAGTGTGAGGTAGAGAAGACCGATATGACGCAGGCTGTGCTCAAGGAGACCAAAAAGGTGGAAGCTTACGTAGAGCAGGTTCTTTTCTATGCGCGGAGCACATCTGTGGAGAAGGACTATATCGTCAAAGAAGTAAACCTTGAGGAAGTGGTTAAGAAAAGTGCAAAAAAGTATGCTAGACAATTAATAGAATCTAAAGCTACATTACACTTTGAGCACTTAGAATACAACGTACTAGCAGATGCTAAGTGGGTAGATTTTATACTCAGCCAACTTATTAGCAATAGTATTAAATATAGAAAAGAAAATCTTAGCGTACATTGGTATGCAGAAGAAACATCAAGCCAAGTGATCCTTTATATGGAGGATAATGGCATAGGGATTGAGACCAGAGATATAGGGCGTGTCTTTGACAAAGGATTTACAGGGGAAAATGGTAGGAGGTATGGCAAATCTACTGGTATCGGGCTATACCTATGTAAAAAACTGTGTGATAAGATGCATATAGGTATCAAGCTAGAATCTACAGTGGATGTAGGGACAAAGGTTATACTTACTTTCCCGAAAGATAAGAAAGTTTTTCTTGAGGAGTAATATGACAAAGATGTAAGGTAGGCGTCACCAAAAGCTAAGGTAAGATGCTGGCTACTCTTCTATACTAAACTCAAGGAAAGAGGTGCAAAGTATGCAAACACAGAACAAACTATTAGAAGTAAAAAATATTCAAAAGTACTATGGCAATAAGGGAAGTGTCACAAAGGCTATTCATGATATGAGTTTTGAAGTAGAAGAAGGGGAATACATTGGTATTATGGGGGCATCAGGAAGTGGTAAGACCACACTACTGAATTGCATTGCGACCATTGATACAGTGACATCGGGGCATATATTGCTTGAGGGGAAGGATATTACGACCCTTAAATCAAAAGAACTAGCGAAGTTTCGAAGAGAGCATCTAGGCTTTATCTTTCAAGATTTTAATCTGCTGGATACCCTGACTGCTTATGAAAATATAGCAATGGCGTTGACAGTCCTTAAGGTGCCGCATAAGGAGATAGCGGAACGTATCGAAAAAGTGGCAAAGCAACTTCAAATAGAAGAGGTTCTTAAGAAATTTCCTTACGAGATGTCTGGAGGTCAGAAGCAAAGGGTGGCTAGTGCAAGGGCTATTGTTACAAGACCATCCCTTATATTAGCAGATGAGCCTACTGGAGCACTTGATTCTAAGTCAGCACGTATGCTACTTGAAAGCTTTGACGTGTTAGGTAAAGAAGAGAAGGCAACGATTCTCATGGTAACCCATGATGCTTTTACAGCAAGTTACTGCAAGCGTATCTTATTTATCAAAGATGGTCGAGTGTTTAATGAACTGATAAGAGGAGAAGATTCGAGAAAAGTTTTCTTTGGAAAGATTATGGAAGTGGTAGCCCTCTTAGGAGGTGACACGGATCATGTACTTTAAATTAGCTTTTAATAATGTGAAGAAAAGTTTTAAGGATTATGGCATTTATTTTTTAACACTCACATTTAGCGTCTGCATCTTCTATGTATTCAATGCCATAGATAGCCAAAAAGCCATGATGGATTTATCACAGACGACTAATATGATGATGCAAAATCTCATTGATCTTATAGGATATCTATCCATTTTTGTGGCAGTGGTATTAGGTTTACTCATGCTTTATGCCAATCAGTTCTTGATACGTAGACGTAAGAAGGAGCTAGGGCTCTATATGCTGATGGGTATGGAGAAAATGAAGATTTCTTGGATACTCACTTTAGAAACTTTTATGGTAGGATTATGCTCACTTGTGGCAGGGCTTGGATTAGGCATTTTTTTATCACAAGGATTATCTGTATTTACAGCTAAGCTTTTTGGAGCCTATATGAGCCGATTTGAATTTATGTTTTCAAGCCAGGCACTTGTGAAATCTATCATTTGTTTTTTAGTTATTTATAGCGTCATTATATGCTTTAACATACGGAATTTAGGTAAGTATAAGCTGATCGAGCTATTAGAAGCACATAAGAAAAATGAAGCACCTAAGGTAAAGAACTTGTGGGTTTCTGTTATTTTATTTGTATTAGCAGTTATGAGTTTAGGGACTAG
>JBOFIT010000140.1:0-9499 GCA_051650305.1 Cellulosilyticaceae bacterium | reverse complement strand
AGGTCGTTAGTACCAAGACTTTTATACCTTTCTCATACAGCCCTTGCATCTTCATATACTTAAGTACTTCTAGCCCATCCATCACTGGCATACGCATATCCAATAAAATTACATCTACCTCTTGCTTACATACAGTATCGATGCACTCCTTGCCATTACTACATGCACCGACCACTTCTATGCCTTCATAAGTCCCTAGTATAACCTTGAGGCTTTCTCTTATCAATACATCATCATCTACAATCACCAATCGTATCATCTCTTACCTCCCAAATACCATCATAATCTCAAACCCTTGATGTGTATTAAGCATGAACCTTCCACCACACTCTACTACACGTTCTTCCATTCCCCGTATGCCTAATCCTAGCTTAATCTCGCCTTCTACAAGTCCATTATCTCTTATCTGTACCTTTATAATTTTATTCATCACTTCTATCCGTACCCCAAAATGATTGCCCTTAGAGTACTTCATAAAGTTTGTAATGGCCTCACTTAAATTATCCCTTACAATCATCCATATTTCCATGCTTATGGCATCTAGGTCTCCCTCAAAACTCACACTAGTCTCTATCCCAGCTTTTTCGCCCAATGCCACCAGCATTTCTCGCACCTTGCCAATGCCATTCTCCCCTGTATCAGGCTTCAGTTCCCGAAGTGCCATACGTATATCATCCATCCCAGTTCTCAGATGGTCGATGGTTCCCTCAAGCATGGTTAAACCCTTCTCTTCATCCTGCTTCACAATAATTTTCACCGCTTCTAATTGCATGATGCTTCCTGCCAATACATGTCCCACCTTGTCATGAAGCTTCTGTGCGATTTGATTTCTCTCTGCTATCTTGGTCATCTGAGCGATATCTTTTTTAGAACGCTTCGTATAAGCTAATGTTTTGCTCATCTGCCCCAGCCTATCCAAAAGCTCCTGTTGGTTACCTCTTAGTTGCCTGAGCCTTTTCATATGCGCGTTATAGACGATGCATGCCCCCACTACAAGCCCAAGCAGATACCAATTCTCAAGAATATACTGCCACTGCCATGACACCACAAGGCAAGCACTTCCAAGCACCAGTTTCTGTACCACACCCTTGCATACCACCACAAGCTCCACACACAGTAATCCCCATATCAAGACACTTCCTACGACATCCTGACTCACCAGTACCATGATATATAAAAAATCTATACCTTTAATCCACAGTTCATACCGCCCATACCTATCTTTATTCACAATTTCCCCAACAAGATAGAGGACTAAGTGCGCCCCCATCATCAGTACCACACTTCCATAAGGCAGTCCCTCTCCGAAAAGCAACTGTACCACATAAAGACTCGTCACCAGCTGCATCCACAAATACATCCGTTCCATGATTCCCCTACTTTCTTATATGCATCATTTGTACTTCAATATAAATTGAGTATAGCACATCCCTTTCCAAACCTCATTATTTGTCTATATTAAAAAGGTTTTTTTCAAACTAAGTCTAATATATATGTATATAATACCTTATTTCAACTCCACAAAAGGAGATGTGACGATGCAAACAAATAGATGTATGATTTATCCACTTGCTCCATCTGATTATAATGATATCCAAGCTCTATACCTCAACGAACAAGTTCGAGCTTTTCTCGGTGGCGTTGTTACTGTAGCTCAATATGACCACTATTTTAAAGAAATGCTAGCATCAAAAAATACTGCCTATTATTATGTCATAAGGTTACTGTCTGACAATACATTTATTGGCCTAGTCTCCTTAGATACACATCATGATGGCATTAGCAAAGAACTCTCTTATCAATTTCTCCCTAGTTACTGGGGCAATGGCTATGCTTTGGAAGTTACTTCTGAGATACTTAACCATAGCTTTAATACACTAGGCATTTGTCAAATTATTGCTGAAACTCAATGTGCAAATACAGCCTCCTGTAATCTCTTATCCAAGCTAGGTATGAGAATTCTTCAAAAGGTAGAACGTTTTGGTGCCTTGCAATATATTTTTGGCATAGATAAATAGAATCTCCCAAGTCTTCATGTTATAATGATTGCAAAGATTAATACTTCTAGTATTAGGCTATACTACTTAGAAAATGACACCACACTAGGAGAATACTACATATGAACCAATCATTTATTATGTCCCCAAAAGTAGATTTTGCTTTTAAGTTACTTTTTGGTGATGAGAAAAACAAAGATTTATTAATTGAATTATTAGCAACCATTCTTGATATCCCTAAAGAAGATTTTGAAGGCATCACATTACTTAACACTGAACTATTACGCGAATTTAAAGAAGATAAAAAGGGTATTTTAGATGTGCGTGCCGGACTCAAATCTGGCATTCAGATAGATATTGAGATTCAGATACTACCTACTAGATTTATGCCTGAGCGTACCTTGTTTTATTGGTCTAAACTATATACAAATCAAATTAAATCAGGGGATACCTATGATAAACTTAAAAAATGTATTACCATTAACATTATTGATTTTGAATGTATAGATGCAAATAAAATACACACTCAGTACCATCTTACCGAAGATACATTAGGTAGTAAATTAACAGATATGCTTGAAATACACTTTTTAGAATTACCCAAGCTTACTCAGATGGATAAACTATCAGATGCTCAAGATCCCATTATTGAATGGTTACAATTTTTAGATGCAAAATCTGAAGAGGTGATGGAAATGCTAGCACAAAAAAACGAAGGTATACAAAAAGCATACCATGTACTAAAAAAAGTTAGTCAAGATGAGATTGCACGTATGGCCTATGAAGCAAGAGAAGCTGAAATACGTGATCAACTTACTCGTGAAAAAGTGGCTCGTGAGGAAGGCCGTGAAGAGGGCCGTGAAGAAGGTCGCTTGCAGGGCATCCGCCAAAACAAACTGGAGTTAGCTGAAGCGTTTTTAGATATTTTAGATGACCTAACGATAGCTACAAAAGTTGGTATTCACATCGATGAAGTCAAGCAATTAAGAGCTAATCACTCTTAATACTAAGCCTTATAGAAACACAAAAAAGGTACGTTGCACATGCACCGTACCTTTTTTGTATCTTAGTGAAGTGTGATTTCTATAGCTGTTACTACACCATTTGTCATCACACCATTTGACTCAAGTGTAATCTGGCTACCTACTTGAATATCTTTAATGCCATATACCATTTTATCTTTTTCGCCTTTAACTGTTGTATAGTCTGCAAAATCAACGATAATTTGTGCTTCTTTATCCTCTTTGTCTCCAAGGATGATTTGGTTTGCTTCTACATCTACAGCTACAACTGTTTCTTGGATGTACCCTGCTACTAGGCAAGTTGATACTTGTACATCATTCTCTGCAACGATCATGATTTCAAAAGCATTAAGCTCGCCATCTGTCATAATACCATTTGATTCGATGCCTACCACTTGGCCTACTTGTAAATCTTCAAACTTATAAACCTTCTTATCATTTGCACGGATCACTGTATTTTCAGTATCTACATTGATAACGATGTGTGATGCTTCTTCTTCCGCTGTACCAATCGTAATTGTCTTTGCTTCTTCATCAATCGCTACGATTGTATCTTCGATGTACCCGATTGGGCAAACTTCTGGCCCTTTCATTTCTGACTCTTTTTGTATAACATCTTTAGTAACTGGTGAAGCGATTACTGAGAAGCCTGTCGCCCCGATTACGCCAACGATTAATACTGCTTTAAGTGTGTTTGTTATTTTTTTATTCATGATTCCAACCTCCAAGGTATTTGTTTATTTTGTTTTACATAAGGAATACAATCCTAGAAGTCGTTTTGTTGATAAAACTTGAAAAAAGTTTTATGTGAAAAATAATTGACTACATGTTATACTATCTAAGCATTCAGCCTCTTTCGCAATTAATGCGAAAGGAGGTGAAGATGTATGCGAAAGACAAATCGTACGAATAATAAACATATGCTGGATGCAACTGCTATTATTATCGCAATTATAAAATTAGTACAAGAAGTTATTATATCTATAATTGAAAACAAATAGCAAAAAGCCCTTAGGTCTAGACCACCTAAGGGCTTCTTCTTGCTAGGTGAAAATTCCTAGCGAAAGACAAATCGTTTTATAGCTTTAGTATATCACAAAAGCTTAAAATGTAAACACTAACATCGTATCTAACTATATTTAACCTCTTGGCGCATCTCTATCTTCTGGAACACAAAATTGATCCCATAAGATAAAATCAAGTAAATAATCGCTACAATCACAAACGGCATTAAGTTACCATCTACAACGACTATTTCCTTACTATTACGTAATAAGTCGCCCATAGCAATAGCTGCTACTAATGCTGTATCTTTCACAAGTGTGATGGACTCATTGGCTACTGCTGGTAGTACAGAACGTATGCCCTGTGGGATGATGACATGTAGCATAGACTGTGGGTAGCTAAGTCCCAGTGCTTTAGCTGCCTCGTACTGTCCTTTATCTACTGCTTGAATACCACCTCTAAAAATCTCTGTAAAGTAAGCTGTATAGTTCAGTACAAAAGCAAGTGCTGCTGAACCAAATGCGCCTAAAAAGCCGAATGGTCGTAGTTGATAACCAAAAGCTATAAAGGAAATCCCTCTAAGTCCAAAGTACACAAAGAACAATTGGAGTAAAAGTGGTGTCCCTCTAAAAAGTGCTGTATAGGCATCTAACGCCTTAAGTACCCATTTCTTCTTAGCCGAAGTCTTGGCGATACCAAAAAGCATGCCTAGTGGTAAAGATAATGCAATAGTTATTAAATACACCGAAAGTGTCGTTCCAAGTCCCTCTAATATACGTAGTGTTGTGTTAATTAGCCAAGTCATTATTTATCAAACCACTTTCCTGAAATCTCATCATAAGCGCCATCTGCACGCATCTCATCTAGTATCACATTGATGGCTTCGATTAATGTTTTATCTTCTTTTCTACCACCGATACCATAAAGCTCATCGCCAAAGTCTTCTTCTAAGACAACGAATGGATAATCATTTTTCTTAATGTAATAGTAACCTACTACTGAATCCATAACTGCTGCGTCCACGCCACCAATTTCAAGATCTAAAAGTACTTCCACATTGTTCTCATACTTCTTCATTTCCTTGAAGCTCTTTGCTGCCTCAGCATTCTTCTCTACCGCGTCTTGTGCTGAGCTTCCTAATTGTAAACCTACATTTTTACCTGCCAAGTCTGCGATTGTCTTGATTGGTGAATCTTCTTTTACGATAATCATCTGTTTATTTTCAAGATATGGTGCTGTGAAAAGTACCTTCTCTTCTCTCGCTGGTGTAATAGTGTAACCATTCCAGATCAAGTCAATCTCACCATTGTTTAATGTAACTTCTTTTGTATCCCACACGATAGGTTTAAGCTCCACATCTACGCCCATTCGTCTACCTACTTCATTGGCAAGGTCGATATCAAAACCTGCTAACTCACCTTTCTCATCTCTAAATCCCATAGGTGCGAACTGGTCATCAAGACCTACTACAAGCTTTCCTCTTTCTTTTACGCCTTCAAGACCTGTACTTCCTACCTTTGTACAACCTACCATACCTACCATCATTGTCATTGCTAATGTTCCTACTAATACACTTTTAAATACATTCTTTATCTTCATTTTGAATCCCCCTTCAAAATATTTTTAATTTTTCATAAACCTATTTTACTTTAATGTGTTAAAGTTGTAAAGTAGTTTTTATAAAAAAATTAGACTATCTTTTAAAGATAGCCTATATATAATGGTATACGACTGCCACTCACATAAAGTGGCCCAGTGATTTCACCTAGTGTGAGCTTTGTACCTTGTTTATCAATAAAATGTATCATACTATTGATATCCTGAAGATTTCTTGCTTGCTTCATACTGTTGAGTGGCTCTTTCTTTATCTCTTGTACAATAAAGAGTGCCTCTTTACATGCTTTTCTCTCTGCTTCGATCACCGTAGCTACCAATGCTTCTGCTAGTTCGTACCGTAAGTCTAGCATTTGAAGTTTATTTTTATTACCACACAGATAACTACTTAAAAACGTCATACGTTCTTCCATATAGTTCTTCTGGCCAATGAGTATTTTTCCTCTTGCTTCTTTGTATTGCTCCTTCGTCGTATGATGGCTAAAAGGCTCATCTCCTCTTAGGTCAATACTTATGAAGAGTTCTTGATCATTGCCATACCCTTTCAGCGCTAAGCGGTGTATATAACTACGCCCTAGCTCTTCTACCAAAGTCTCATACTCAGGTGATGCCATTCCAAAGCTTAAGTTGTGATACCCTCTCTTCTGCTGAAGTTCTGCCTTCAACTGCCTTCCCTCTTCACTTAACCACTTATTTGCAAACTCAAACAAAGGCTCTCCAGCCCCCCATTTCATCTCCAATCGGTGTGTAATTAAGTTTCTCCACTGTGTGAGCTGTGTAATCACCTGCATCTTATTGAAGTTTTCACACAGGATAAAATGCTCTTCTTTTCTCATAAGCATCAGATTTTTATGGCTCATTCCCAGCATACTTTTTTCACCACACATCTTAAGATGATACGCCATATAACTGGCATAGGCTTTTTCTGTAAGTTTTTCTAAAGATTCTCCTATAAGTGGTGCGATGCCGTCTAATCCCACATGATATAGTAACCGGCATTGATTGATATCTATCATATGCTCCATGCTTTCTGGGGTAGGATACATCTCCCCTTCTAGCTGATTCATATAACTTTCTACCTCGTCTTCACTCCATTGTCCTATTTCAAAAGGTAGAATGCTCCATTTATTTTTGTAAGAGATAACAAGTATCCCTTTATCTTTTAATACCTTCAGACATTCTTTGATACAGTTATTTCTAGCGCTTTCTGTATGTAAATGTTCTAATACATCCATACACAGTACCACATCAAAATACCCTGCTTTAAACTGTTCAAACTGGAGTGTCTGTAGTTGCATGCCTGCCGCCGCTAGTTCAATCATCGTTACCCCATAGCCTCTCTGGATATATGCCTCCATATAAGGTGCTGCTTCTATACTGATACTTAGCAGCCGACTATCTGCCTTTAAGGCTGGGTCTAATAAATGGGTAATCGTTTTATATGCAATGGCCTTAGCGCCTTGTATTTTCATCATGTCGCCTCTTTTCCTGCCTTAAGCTTACTTTTCATACTGTATGTATCGACTTTTTCTACACAAAAAATAGAGTGGTCTGCACCACTCTATCGCATTTCATTAAAGCTCTTGTCTACCTTGTAAAGCGCGTGAAAGCGTAATCTCATCCACATACTCTAAGTCGCCACCTACTGGTACACCATGTGCAATACGTGTGGTTTTGATACCGAGTGGCTTTAAGAGCTTGCTAATATACATAGCCGTAGCCTCTCCCTCAATATTTGGGTTGGTAGCTAAGATGACTTCTTCGATTGGTTCCTTCTGGATACGCGCTAGAAGTTCTTTGATCTTGATATCACTTGGTCCTACTCCCATCATTGGTGAGATTGCCCCATGTAAGATATGGTATAAACCTTTGAACTCTTTGGTACGTTCATAAGCTGCCATATCTCTCGAATCTTCTACGATCATAAGCTGTGTCTGATTACGTCTTTCATCTCTACAAATTGGACAAATAGGTTCATCTGTAATGGTACAGCATTTTTGACAATAATTAATATGCTCTTTAGCATCTACAATGGTATGTGCTAAATGAGCCACCTTCTCTTTTGGCATTGCAATAATGTGGAATGCTAGCCTTTGAGCTGACTTTGACCCTATACCTGGTAGTCTAGATAGTTCCTCTATGAGGGCTATCATTTTATTGCCATAGTATCCATTCATCTAGAATAGACCTCCTGTTGGCATACCACCAGTTACTTTACCCATTTCTTTTTGTGAGATTTCTTCTGCTTGACGAAGTGCTTCGTTTACTGCTGCAAGCACTAAGTCTTCTAATGTTTCGATATCTTCTGGATCTACTACTTCTTCTTTGATTGTGATAGATTTGATTTCTTTATTACCTGTAGCAACAACTTCTACCATACCACCGCCTACAGTCGCAGTTACTTCCATCTCAGCAAGTTTTGCTTGAGACTCCTCCATTTGCTTTTGCATTTTTTGTGCTTGTTTCATTAATTGTTGCATGTTAGGCATGCCGCCGAAATTTGGTCTAGCCATTGTTCAATTCCTCCTAGTCGATTGTTTTAATATCATAGTTTAATTTTGATTGTATATCTCTCAATGTATCATTAATAGATAATGTTACATCTGATGGCGTTGGATTGGTACCGTGTACTTCCTTTGTCTTCTGCTCATAACTTTTGGCAGAAATCGGTACGACTTTTACTTCTTTTTGCATTTCTTGATTGATGAGGTTACGTACACCTTCAATGTATTTTTGAATCATCGGCTCCATATTCGAACCATGAACGATATATAAGACATCGCCTTCTATAACACCTGCTGAAGTCGAGCCAAACCCAAGTCTTGCACCTACCTCCATCTTCGCCTTGATCGATTCCCATTTACTCGCAAGTTCTCTGACATCATCAGGTACTGCCTCTGGAAGCCTCGTTGGCTTGATTTCTTTAACTGGTGTTTGTGCTACTGCTTGTGGCTGTGCCGCTACAACTTGTACACCTCTAGCTTCTAGCTGCTCAATCTTCTGCTGAAGCATCATCAGCTTCTCGTATAAGCTATCTTCTGATGTCTGCATCGAAGGTTCACTTAGACGAAGTACTGCTACTTCAAGGAGAATCTTCTGATTACTTGCCACTTTAAGTTCTGTATCAAGCTGAGAAAGTGACTTGATATAGTGCATCAATGCCTCTATAGATACTGCCTCTGCTTGCTGACTTAAAGCCTCAACATACTCCTTGCTATAGTCTAACACACCTGCATCCGTGTGTGTAGTCTTTGCTACCAATAAATTACGTACATGAACCAAAAGGTCAGTGGTGAATTGCCTGATGCTACGCCCTTGATTATTGACCTCATCACATAAGTCAATGGCTTTTTTGCTATCATATGTGGCAAACGCTTCTACCATATCAAAGAGCAGTCTCGTATCTACTGCACCTACAAGATAAAGAACCTTCTCTAACGTAATGGTCTCTTCAAAATAGAAAGAGATACATTTCTCCAGTAAGCTTAATGCATCACGCATCCCGCCATCTGCAAGTCTTGCGATGTAGCTCAGTGCATCATCCTCTATACTTACCCCTTCATTCTCCATGTACTCTCTTAATCTATCTCCAATAGCTTGACTACGTATACGCTGGAAGTCAAAACGTTGGCAACGTGAAAGGATCGTTACAGGAATCTTCTGTGGGTCTGTCGTCGCAAGGATAAAGATGACGTGTGCTGGTGGTTCTTCTAAAGTCTTAAGCAAAGCATTGAAGGCACCTGTAGAAAGCATATGCACCTCATCGATGATATACACTTTGTACTTACCGACTGCTGGTGTATACTTGACTTCCTCATTAATCTCACGGATATTATCTACCCCATTGTGAGATGCTGCATC
>JBOFIT010000139.1:0-14725 GCA_051650305.1 Cellulosilyticaceae bacterium | reverse complement strand
TTTTTCACGATGCCTTCTGCATAGAGGTTTGCTAAAGTATCATCTTCTTTACGAACGCTGACTGTATAAGCAAGTTTTAACTCATAGTCTTTCTGTGGGTAGAGTGAGTCATCCGCCATATAGCCATCTACAATACTTTGCATCTGTCTATCAAAGGTAGCGTAAATCTTAATCCCACCTTCAAAAAGAAGTTTGCTGGCTTGTGTATCCGTAAGCCCTTTCACAATTTGTAAATCTTGGAGCACTTCATCAATAAGTGCATCTACAAAGTAACTATGGGTGGAAGTCTGCTGATACACTTGATTGGCTTCGTAAACGACTTTATAAGGATTTTCTTTTAATGCTTGCTGCTGTTCCTCAGCTGTGATGTACCCTTGGTCCACCATCTTTTGCAAGATAATCTGTGCCTTGTCATAGTTGTTCTCCGGATTTTTGATAGGGTCAAAACGTGTAGGTGCTTGGGTAATTCCTGCTAGCACCACGCTTTCTGCTAAGGTCAGTGCCGATACATCTTTACCAAAGTAACGGTTGGCTGCTGCCTGCACTCCATTGGTCCCTCTACCAAGTGGCATCGTATTGAGGTAATACTCAAGAATTAAGTCTTTACCTTCTTTTTCTCCATATTTCTTTTTATAGAAACGTTCAAATTGGATCGCTAAATATTGCTCCTGTATCTTACGTACGATTTTCTTTTCAGAGGTGAGTACGTTATTTTTTACAACTTGCTGTGTAATCGTACTGGCACCTTGTGAGAACTCCCCTGATTTTATATTTGCTACCAGTGCACGTAAAATCCCTTTAATATCAATGCCTGTATGCTGATAGAATCGTTCATCTTCTGTGGCTATCACCGCTTCTTGAAGATGAATAGGAATCTGAGGTAAGGTCGCATAAATGCGGTCCTCACCACTTGAGAGCCTATCGAACTCTACACCGTTTTTGTCGCATATAAATGATGTGTAATTGTCCGTAGGCATCAGTTCTATCTCTGCTACATCTGGAAGTCCTTTGGCAATCCCCCATAAAGTTCCTATGCCAGCACCCACAATGGCAAAGATCCCTACAAAGATAATGATTCCTATGGTTTTTAATACATTTGCAATACGCCCTTTCATGCGAACTCCTTCCTGCTATTCAACAAATAGATTGCCCATTGTTGCTGGTACCTGCTGTTTTTCTGGTGCCAAAATAGCATTAAAAATATCATTTGCTAATGTATAGTTATATTTCCCCAATCCTTTCGCATCATACATAGATGTTACAACTGCAATTTCTGGATTATCAAAAGGTGCGAATCCTGAGAACCAACTATGCTCGGTTCCTGTCTCTTGTGCTGTTCCCGTTTTCCCTGCGATGACCACCTTTGAGTCTGCAAAGGAACTACGCGCCGTTCCTTCTCTACCGTTGATAACGCGGTACATACCTTCATACACCGCATCCAATGTGCTTTGCTTCACATCAATTGCACTGTGTACTTTATCTGGTCTTTGTTCATAGCCTGACTCTTCTTTATTGTCCATAATACCATTAACAAGTTTTAAGTCATAAAGTGTCTCTCCATTTGCTAATGCTGCCATATAACGACTTAAATGAACCGGTGTAAAAGCATTGTTACCCTGTCCAATGGCTGTACGTACATTGATGGCATTTGTCCACTCTAAGTTCACACTTTCGAAGAGATAATCCACTATATTCTTCACCATATTTTTCTGAAGTTCTTTCGCATCATCCGTATCTTCTGCTTCTTCGATCATCTTGAAGGTAGCTGGTGAGATAAGGTTTTCTAGATAGCGTGCTACTGTTTCTTTCGTTTTTGCTTTCATAGATCTACTAGAGGTGTCTTCTAATATATGTTTTGCTAGAAGTTCACTCATCGGCACGGCTTCATTTTGAAGTTTTATTTTCATATCTTGAATGACTGCTACACTGATTTCTTCAAATAAGTTTTTAGAGGCTTCGTAACCACCTGATTCTAATGCAGCGTAAATCAGTTCATCAAAAACTTCCTGCCCTTTTGACGTTGCATTACGAATAACATTGAGGGACTTGATAATATTTGTCTTAAGTAGATTCTCTGGGTTTGAAATATTCGGTGCCGTTTCAGGTAGTTCAATACCTGTCTTTTCTCCTAAACCAAACATTTCTGCATACTTTGTAAACATGTTAATGGCACCAAATGGCATACCATATTTTAACCCCAGACGATAAGCTAACTCATAGAAATAGTAGTTACAGGATACTTCTAATGCACGATGAACATTGGCCGGTCCATGTCCGTAACCATTATTGGTAAAGAACCAGCAACGTGGGTATGGACTTCCTACTTTTGTATAAGGTCCCGAATCACTAATCATAGTAGAGGTCGTAACTACGCCTGTCTCAAGCCCTGCAATACTACTAATCATCTTAAAAGTAGACCCTGGTGCTTTCGCTGTCATGAGTGCACGATTCCATAGTAAGTTACGCTGGTCTATGCCGTCTTGTAGCATGGAATAATAAGCATTGAAATTACTAGTCATTTCATTACTATCATAAGAGGGGTAACCCACTAATGCCAGTACATTCCCTGTGTTTGGTTCGACGACTACAGCCGATGCACTGAAAGGCTCGATTGCCATTTGACTCGGCTTTAAATCACCTGAACGGAGTTCTTCGATCATGATGTCTTTAAGGGCTGGATATTGCCCTTTCCATATACGCTCTACTAATTTCTCCTCTAACTTTAAGCTTCCTTGCTCTTGAAGCATGAGGAGAAGTTCTCTATCTGTAATACGAATCTCCTCTTCATGTAGCACTCCTACTAAGAATCCCTTGAGACCAAGTTCTTCTTCATATTCTTCTCGTGGTAAAGCAAGGTAGTCATCATACCATTTACGAAGTTTCTGATACACTTCATGCTGCATCGTTCCTTCTTCAGCAGCTTCCATTACTTTTAAAGAAAGCTGATTACTCTCTACCATGGATACAAGGATTTCCCTTGCCTTGAGTGGCTCTACACCTCTCATACCACCTACCATTCTTTGTATGATGGCTTCCGCTAATCGCGCTTCGATAGCCTGATACACTTGAAGCTGGATATTGGCATCAATGGTAAGAAAGACATCGTTCCCCGGTACTGCTTCTTCAGCTTGAAGGGTATACACCTTTCTTCCTACATTGTCTACTTCGATAACTTCTAGACCGTTTTTCCCACGGAGTTCATCCTCCATACTTTGCTCGATGCCCATCTGTCCGATGACATCATTTTTGTCGTACCCCTCTACTTTAAGGGACTCATATTGGCTAGCTGTAATCGCACGTGTATACCCAAGCACATTCCCAAACTCTGTACCATAAGGATAATAACGATACGCCTCTAACTGTGCCATCATATTCGGATAGTTTGCTTGTCTTTCAAAAATCACCGATACCGTAGCCATTGAGATGTCTTCCGCTATAGTAATAGGCTTATACTTTTGATACGCCACTTGATACATCTGGTGTCTGATCGCCACAATTTTTCTAGCCTCTACATCTGTATAAGACTCATCTACTTGGAAAACGTCTTTACTTCTTAAGTAAGCCATCAATTCCTCGGCATCATAGGTCAGTATCTCATCACGGTGCTCTGAACCATTGTACGGTATCGAGTTAATGAATAGCCTTCTCGCACTGCTTCCTTGGGTAAATACAAAAGGTGGCTCTGTGGAGATAGGAATTTGGTCAATATACGTATCGCCATTAGCTTCTAGTAGCTTGACTACCTCTAGAATACTTGCATTAAGCTCTTTTTTTGACATACGTACTTGCTGATCTAGCTTGAGGGTGTAGATCGGTTTGTTGATCGCTAGAGGTCTTCCATAACGGTCGAAGACCTCTCCTCTAAGTCCTTCTGTCTCTAGCCTTCTTTGTGTACTGTATTTGACTTCCTCTAGATGCTCTTCTTGCTCCACTAATTGAAGCTTTACAAACTGCATCAGAATGACACTAAACAAAGTACAAACACCTACAAGTACAATAAAAATTCTACTTTTGAAAAAACTCTTTTTATTCACATTCTGTCTCCTTCACTCCTTGTTGTACTCATTATGTCAACTTTTCTTCTTCTATCTTATAATTCCACTTCCGTGCCGTCAAGTTCTCTTACACATTAAGCGTAGTATTCTTTAGATTGTGCCGTTTCCTACTATAAGTGCCAAGTAGCCCCACTCCCATATGACCTCTTCAAAACTATTTTCCAAGTATTCGCGAATATCCATGTGCCCATACCCTGTCACACGCGCCATCACTGTCAGGTAATCTCTCACTGTTTCATATGTTAGCTCTCCTTCTCCTGTTTCTAACCACTTTAAGAAGATGGCTTGTCTGATGGTCACATATGTCATTGCCAACCATTCAAAACCAATGAGAACATCTTCTAATGTCATCTCCTCTTGTAGACAATTAGCCACTACTTCAGACACCAAGTAATTCTTAATGAGGTTTTCATAGTCCTTACCTACTTTTTCGAAAGCTTTTACTTTAGCCACTAATGTCCTATCTGTATAAGTCGTTTCTATATTTTCTGCTTTAACCGCAATGCTTTCTAAGTAATCCACATATAATTTTTGCTTGCGGTAATTATCTACTACATCGAGGAAAAGCTCATTACTCTCTAGGAAACAATCCATCCCATTAAACTTCATGCCTTGTATCGCCTGTACTAAAGGTGCTAATACTTCAGGTTTTTTATAATTTTCTATAGCTGCCTTCGTAATCTTCTTTTTATCCGATAACTCCAGTAGCACATAGAAAATCATCATCATACGCTCTGGTAATGTATAACTTTTTTCTTGAAGGAGTTCCATCACAAAGTCCCTTACATCAAAGAGAGTATCCGCTACTTTTTCTCTTCCTTCTCCTTGAATACAAAGAATGCCTTCATAGTCCTTTAGCAAATCTATAACCGCTGGGCACCCTGTATCTAAGGCGTACTCTGTACGATCTTTAAACGAATTGATTTGTCTAGGGAAGGTCGTACATGTATGTGAGAGCATCTCCTCACCTTTTTCTACTACTAAACGGCAAAGTTTATCGTCATTTAAAAATGGACACTCCTTATGGTCATTTAGTTTAATACAGTGACCACCGCCATCCATCACCACATGTGAATGAATCCTTTCTCCTTCTAACGTCTTGCCTTTCCATCGTTCCAATGTATCTTCATCTACAGCAATGCGCCATTCTTTACAGCATGTAAAAGAACATTGATCTGCTATACATTTAAAATCGTCATAATGATTTATCTTAAAATTTTTACTCATATTGCCTCCAAGTATACATCTTTTATATTTTCTTATTCATTGTAATATGCCCTGTCTTCTTACTCAAGTAGTATGCTAAAAAAATCCCTAGACAAATGTCTAAGGATTTCTTTTGGACTTTTAAACTTTTGAACTTTAAGGATTTTAAAATGCTTTTTATAAGAACATCATCATGGATAAAATAAACATGAAGATGGTTCCACCAATCATAGGTACTGCTGTACGTTTGATGATATCCATTGGGTTTTCTTTTGTGGAACCAGCGATGATAATGATAACCGCTGCTACTGGTGATACCGCACGAAGTAGATTGCCTGCTATACCCATTGGAATACTTACTGCAAAGGCACTAATGCCTGCTGCTTCTGCCAGTGGCACCATAAGTGGTACCATTGCATAGAAGAGTGCTACACCACTACCACTTAAGATAACGATAAGTGCTGTAATTAACACAAGAATCAGTGGGAGTACAAAGCCCATACCGCTTCCGTTTAAGCCTGTCATCACATCTTGTAAGGCACTAATAAGACCTATTGACTTAAGACCTGTTACAAATACTGATGCTGCTACAAGTAAGGCAACGATAGAGATAGAATTACCCATACCATCGAAGAACTTCTGAGTTGTTCCTAGTACGCTACTATTACCTTTATGTCTGATAAGTTCGCAGAAGATTGCTACCATAAAACTGATAAGTGTAGCAAGTTCAACACCAATCGCAACAGTTGTACCTGTCGTTACTTGAACAGCATATGCGCCAAGTAAGATGAAGATTGGGAATAGTGGTAAGATGGCATACACTGTCTTGAATAAAAGTGAGCCTTCAATTTCTTTGTTTTCTACTTTGCTCGCTTCTCTCTTTGCCACATAACCTTGCTTTTTGTCCATAAACTTCTGCCAGAAGTAATGAAGTGTTGCCATCACTCCAATCGTTGGGATTGATACGAGTGCATGGTATTTAAATACATACTCTGTAACTGTTAAGCCTGCATATTGAGGTAGCTTTGCAAGTTCTTCTGCGATTGCTACATTGTCACCACCTAATGGTGTTGGTACACAGGTTGCACTTGTCGCGATAATCGCTGCAACTGTCAGTGGCGACATCCCTGTGCTTCTTAAGATTGGGTAAAGTGTAGCAAGTAAGATAATCGCTAGGTTACTTGCACTTGGTACTACAAGTGATAAGATATTACCTAAGATAAATACAACTGGTACAAGTACGTATACTGACTTGATTTTTACAAGAGGCTTTGTCATAACGCTTACTGTGACATCATTGGCACCAATTGCACCCATGTATGCTGAGTAACCACCAAGCATCAAGATAATAAGTCCTGCTGCTGGTAAAGTGCTCTTAAACTGCTCTACTACTGCATAAATCGGATCAATCAAACTAATACCTGTACTTTCAAAGCCCTTCATCGAAATGCCTTGGCCTGAAACGATAGCTACGTACATTAAAACAATTCCCACTGCAAGTAATGTAATTTTGATATCCATTTTTTTAACTAACATATACCCAATACATCCAACTGCTAATGCTGCTATAATCATCATTACGTAAATATTCATAAAATCCTCCCTCTCTTGCTGTCCCTCTAAAGTTACATCGCTGTTATTTTGTTAGTAATCTCTACTTATCGACACTTCTTAATACTTTCTATAAACCATTCATTAAAGACTTGCCCATTAATTTCTGTACATGCATAAGCATTTGGTTCACGCTTCATGTAGTTTCTAAGGTCTACTACGGTACAACCTCTTGTCATACTTCCATTAAGTTCTACATCAATAAAAGTATGCTCTACTGTGAACATTTCTGGATTTAAAAGGTATGCTACTGCCGTTGCATCATACATTCTAAGTCCGGTCTTTAAGCTACCACCTCTATAGTGTTGGAATAAGCCATAAAGCATTTCACCTACACGATTTAATTCTTTAATCGCTACACAATTTTCAGGTAGAATCTCTGCTTTCCACCCGATATCAAGACCTACCATTGTCACCTTAAGCCCTGCATTAAAGACAATCTTTGCAGCTTCTGGATCATTGGCTATATTGAACTCAGACATCGTTCCTTTATTACCTCTTGTTAAAGACCCACCCATTAAGATGATTTCTTCAATGTTCGCCTTCACTTCTGGGAACATCTTAAGAAGTAGACCGATATTTGTAAGCGGTCCGATAGGTACTAAGGTTACCTTTTCTGGACTCTCCATAATCGTTTTTCTCATAGCCAGTACTGCATGGTCTTCAAGAAGTAGACTACGGTCACCTTCTTCAAAGTCATAACCATCCATACCACTTGCACCGTGTACACTTGTCGCTTCTTCTAATACTTCGATAAGTGGTTCAGTTGCACCTTTTGCTACTGGTACTTGTTTATCAAAAAACTTCAGTAACTTTAAAGTATTGTTGGTAACAACATCAATATTAACGTTACCTGCAATCGTTGTAATAAGCTTTACATCTACTTTTTCTGAAAAAAGTGCAATGGCTAATGCTACTGCATCATCGATTCCTGGGTCTGTGTCAATAATAATAGGTCTTCTGTTCATTGTAATAAGCCTCCTTAGTTGTTCATGTATGCGCGTAATTCTTCTCTTGTCGGTATTGCCGCTTGTGCACCGTGCTTCATAACTGTCATTGCAGCTACCTTGCTTGCCTCACCGATGCTCTCTTCTAATTTTCTTCCTGCGGATAAACTATAAGCTAAGCTTCCTATGTAAGAATCGCCTGCTGCTGTGGTATCTACAGCTTTTACTTTATCTGCTTCATACTTAAACGTCTTGCCGTCTTTGTAAAGGACACTTCCCTTACTTCCTAGTGTAATGATGACTTCTTTCACACCTCTTGTTGTAAAGTAGTCACAAATCGTCCCATAATCCTCATCTGTCTCAGGGTAAGTCCCTGTCATAATCTCACACTCACTTTGATTCAGTACAATAAGATCGACGTATGCATAAGTCTCATCCTGAATCTTCTTTGCTGGTGCTGGATTAAACAGTGTATAAAGTCCCTTTGCTTTTGCAAGTTTGAAGGATGCTTCTACCACTTCCATTGGCGTCTCTAGCTGTGCAATCCAAAGGTCACCTTCTGCTGTTTGTGTATTTAAAACGCTTTCTACTTCTTCAAGGGTAATGTCAAAGTTGCTTCCTGCATCAAGGACAATGCGATTATCGTTATCACATTTTAAGATAACAGCAATACCACTTGTGGTTTTCTCACTTTCAAAAACATTGTCTGTGTGGACATTGTATCCTTTAAGTGTATCTATAAGTTGGCTTGCAAACATATCTTTACCAACTTTTCCTATCATATATGTGTCGCCACCTAGTTTGCTACAAGCTACTGCTTGATTTGCGCCTTTCCCCCCTGGGTTGTACATAAAGCCACTTCCATGAAGTGTCTCACCATTTTGAGGGATATAAGGTGTATTAATAACCATATCCATATTTAAACTGCCAAATACAAAAATCTTCTTCATTATTCCATCCTCCTTGTTGTTAAAGAGGTAATTCCTAGATAAAACGGTTTACCTATGTTTACTATAACATTTGACATAAGTGTTGTCAAAGAACTTCTTGTTTTATTTAGTTCTTTTTATTATTTTGCATACTATTAAGCGTTTATTTTTGTGCACTTTTTACATATCCCACATTGCACCCTTATATATTTTTCTCTTCTCAGATACAATAAATACCAATTCCCTTTTTTCACTTTCTCGCCTATGGTACAATACACCTAAGTATATCATCTTACACACAAGGAGTTTTTTATGCCTATTACTATAAAAGAAATTGCCAAGCTGGCTCAGGTTTCTGTCACAAGTGTTTCACTGGTGTTGAACAATAAGCCTTGCCGTATCTCCAAGGATACACAAGAGAAAATACGCGCTATAGCTAAGGCACACAACTATAAAGCAAACGCTATGGCTAAAGGTCTTGCTACCAAAAAAAGTAATTCCCTTGGTCTCGTGATCCCAAATATCGTTAACACCTATTTTTCTAATATTACAAACAGCATCAGTGCCTATGCCCAGGAGGCGGGGTATAGCCTCTTGCTCACCCACTCTAATGATTCACATCACCAAGATGTCAAGCTTATAGAGGAGCTTCTTGACCGTGGGGTAGAAGGTTTATTTCTCATCTTATCTGATGCTTCCTTTAAAGGGAGTCGTTTCGAGAAGATCTACACCTTACTTCAAGCGTCAAAAGTCCCTTATGTACTTATTGACCGTATCCCTTCTGGGTATCAATGCAACCAAGTTTATGTGGATAATGAGCAAGGTGGGTATCTGGCTGGCAAGTACCTTACAGAGCAAGGCCATACACGTATAGGCTCTATCGAGAATCCCCATTCGCTGAATGGTCAAAAGCGTATCGCTGGCTTCAAGAAAGCCCTTACCGAAGCAGGCATCGAAGTAGATGCTTCCCTTATGGCATCTGGGGATTTTTCTGTTGAAAGTGGCTATCTTGCTGGCGATACGTTCTCGCCTAAGTCTGTAACTGCTATTTTTTCTAGCAATGATTTGATGGCTTACGGACTTATGCAGAACTTCAAAAGCCGTGGCATTAAGCCTATGGGGGATATCGCAATTGTGGGGTACGATAACCTCTTTTTCACTCAGCTTTTTGACTTCCCCTTCCCGTCTATCGACCAGCATGTTTCAGATATCGGACATCATGCATTCACCCTTCTCTTAGACCAACTTAAAGAGTCAGACTTACCACCACAGTCTATTTGTCTTTCGCCACAACTTGCTTTAAATCAAAAAAATGTTTAACTATTTTTTCACCAAAAGACGGAGCACTTAACTGTATAAGTACTCCGTCTTTTGATTGGTTTATCAGTTCTCTCTACCTAATACTTCTGTCTAAATGCCTGTGGATCCATCTTATAGACTTGCTTTTTCTCTTTATCATACCCCACCACACATTTTGACCGACTTTGAAGCTCTCTTAATTCTTTGTCATAGTGTTGCTTTTCACAGTCAATGACGTAGCCCCGTCCCCATTTATCCATGATGATAAGACTATTTCTTAGATTAGGGTTATTTCTATGAAAGCTCCACCCAAATGTATCTCTCAGCTCATATGCCCATACCATGTCTTCATACTTAATCCAATTAAAGCTTTGTGTCCATACTTTCCCCACCATAGCGAATCTTCCGTACACTTGTCTGTCACCGATCACTAAGTGTTTGTTGTTTTCTTTATAACTTCTCATATCATAGGCAATTTCTTCAAGTTCCTTTGCAGTTAATGCTTCATATCTCTCCTTAAGCACTTTGCGATATTTACTATGTTGCCCTTGCAAGTAGGCTATAAGTATCACACAAAAAATACTTCCCCCTATGCATAACCCTAGAGTAAACGCCCGCTCATCATACGTTGGTTCATTAGATACTACCACTGTTATGATGCAAAATACCATGGTACATATGAGTAAAATCCCTACAAATACATTTTTTTCTAGGCTACTGCCTCCCTTAAGTATTTTTTCTAGCCTTGCTTGTACTTTCTTATCCACTTTTCCTGCCATCTCTATCCCCTCCTCAGTTAATGTTATTATAATATATTCTAATTTTTTTGACTATTTGTTTTGGCCTCAAAAAAGCTCTATTGCTAGAGCTCCTCCTTTTTAATTCTGTTTACGTACAAGGGTATATTCATCACCTACTTTGTAGTATAGGCATTGCTTTTTGTAGCCATAATTCATTCGTCCAAAGTCATCTTCATCCATGATAGGTGCGATGCCACATACGTAATCATCTATTTCCTCATCATATATTAGGTGCATACATTGCTCACACATGGTTCTTCTCCTCTATACTTCCAATTTCCTATGAGGCTATTATACACCTAAACAATACCTTATTTATAGGAATTTTTTATAAGCACCATAGCCTTCTTCTTCCATTTTATTTTTTGGTATAAACCTTAGTGCTGCCGAGTTGATACAGTAACGTAATCCTCCTCGTTCCTGTGGCCCATCTTCAAATACATGTCCTAAGTGAGAATCTGCTGATACACTTCTTATTTCCGTTCGATACATCCCATGACTTTTATCTTCTTTATCATAGACTGCACTCTCTACAATAGGCTTTGCAAAAGCGGGCCATCCACATCCTGAATCAAACTTATCCGTGGAAGCAAAGAGAGGCTTGCCACTAACGATATCTACATAAATGCCTTCTTCAAAATGGTCATGATAAGCATTGTGAAAAGGTAACTCTGTCCCTTGTTCCTGTGTTACCCGATACGCTTCTGAAGATAATGTTTGTCTGAGTGTTTCTTTATCTATTGATGGCCTATAACCATTTTCCTCTACGAATTGTTTTCTACCTGATCCCTTATAGTATAGGTGATATCTTAGGCCATTCTTTTTGTAGTAGTCTTGGTGTTCTTCTTCAGCTGGATAAAATGGTTGGGCTGGCTTTATAGGTACAGCAATAGGCTTCGTATACCACTTAGACTCCTCTAGTTTTTGAATATATGCTTCTGCAACTTTTCTTTGTTCCTCATTGTGATAAAAAATAGCTGTATGGTAAGTCTCTCCTCTATCTCCAAATTGTCCATCTGGGTCTGTAGGATCAATACTTCTAAAAAATATTTCTAGTAGTTCTTCATAGCTTATTTCACTTTCATCATAAGTAATTTGTACCGCCTCTACATGCCCTGTCTCATGACTACACACTTCTCTATAAGTGGGTTTTTCTTTATGCCCACCTGTATATCCTACCACAATTTTTTCTACTCCTGGCCACTGGTCAAAAGGCTTCACCATACACCAAAAGCATCCTCCAGCAAAAGTAGCTTTCTGTTGATTTTTCATTTTATCACCTCTTTTTTGCAGTTTATCATATGCCAAACGTCGTACTTCTATACTTTTTAATTATACTGCGTCTATGGTCTCCAAACGTACTTTTACAATCCCCCCACAAACCATATTCATATTACCTTTTTCTTTACTGACCATATTGCAGTCCATCACCTCTGTTGTATCTGTCCCCACTATTTCTTTTGCACGTTTGATCACTTGATTTTCTACATTACCGCCCCCCACAGTGCCTACTATGGACCCATCTTGCTTTAATACCAGTGTGGCACCTATCCCTTGGGGTGCGCTACCCTTTCTCTCAGTAATGGTCGCGACAACGGCTGCCTCATCCTTTTTAAGGGCTTCTATTACTTCATTTCCTACGTACATTGCACCACCTTTGGTACTTTTCACTTGGATGAGCTCTGCTGCAATACTTACAGCTATCTCTTGTGGGGTCATGGCACCACACTTTATGCCTATCGGGGTATGTACTTGCTGAAGTAACGCTTCAGCATAGCCACTGACTTTCATCTCTTCCATAACGACCTTAACTTTTGCCTTACTTCCCATCATGCCTACATAGGCGAATTCTCTATCTAACACTGCTTTCAAGCATTCAGTATCCATGGCATGCCCTCTAGATACAATGGTAAAATAACAATCTTCTGGCTTTGGGATGGCTTCAAGGGCCTCTTTAAAAGGCTTGCATATGACTTCTACCTTTGGAAATCTTCCTGTACTAGCAAAGCTTTCTCTATCATCTATCACCACCACATCAAAGTCTAGCATATGACCAAGCTCTGCAACGTAGTAGCCTACATGCCCACCACCACATATGACCAATCTCGGCCTCGCTTTACCTAACTCCTGTGCAAGTTTTTTCGCTTCTTCTCTAGTCATCTTTGCATCCTCCTCTCAAGATTGCCTCTAGTACACCACCACCGATAGACCTTGCTTTATCTGATATAGTGTAGCAGTGTGTTTCTTCACATCTTGGGTCAATATCGCCGCATTTAAAACCTCGTGGTACATTCATCGCCTTTTTCAACATACCGCGTACAATCCCTTCAATGTTTGCTACTACAGGTTCTTCATCTACATACGCTATGACTTCACCTTTTTTTACAAATGTACCTATCTGTACTTTTGGTATGAATACCCCTTCCTTTGGTGCACGGATGATGCGCTCTGTCGTATATCCACCTATCTCTCCAGGCACACCTGTATTGGGGATTGCACTACCTTCTTCTATGACACGCCCTAAGTAATGCCCTCGCTTTGTCTCTACCACATAGTGACAGTCCTGTCCTGCTACAAACCCAGGACCTACGCCTATAACCATAGGGGCATCCGTCTTCGTAGTGCCTACATTGCGCTTGGCAATAATGGCATCTACCACCACATCTGGCTCTATACTTTGTATAATCTGTGCTCCTTCATCTATAACAATGGGAATCTGCTTTTTCTCAAGTATCTCGTATACTTCTTCTACCTGCTTACAAAGTACAGCTGTTACACCTTCTACACATGCTTCACCTTCATAAACTGCACTTGCAAAGGCTACAGTATGTCTTACAACTGTTGGTGTAGCAATCTCCGTCATGACTACATCCATTCCTGACTTTCGCAGCCTATAAGCTATGCCCGTAGCCAAATCTCCTGCTCCTTTTATTACAATAAGCTGCTTCATCTTCAAATCCCTTCTTTCTTACCTTATTTAAATACCTTGACCTTCTCTTACCATCCTTACATGAGGTATACCATCTTCTAGATACTCATCTGAAGTACGCCTAAACCCTACATCTCCATAGAATTTTTGCAAGTGAGCTTGGGCTTCTATCTCTACTTCAACCTCCCCCCATTTTTCTTGGATATAATCTAATGCCTTTTGTAAGAGCACTTTTCCATAGCCTTCTTTTCTATATTGCTCTGCAACGATTACTCGCCCTATGGATACAGTATCAAACTTCACTTCATCTGATTGCCTCCATTTACGTCCTCTTTTTGTTTTTAAGACTTTTGCCACTGTCCCTTAGCCACTGCCCCCAATACGATTCGTGAGCCTCCTCTAACTTTTATATACCCCACAAGTCTTTTGATACAAGCACTATCTTCTATAGCATCGATTTGATTCAGTAAAAGTATCTGGCTTGTGCCTTCTATCCCTTTTTGAAGACCTTGTGGACTGGTAATAAGGGTTGCCATATCTTCTTCAGTCATTAAGTGCGTTTCAACCACCCCAAGTAGTGCCATTGCCTTCTCTGTCCTAAAGCACCCTGTCTCTAGTGGTTGGCCCAGTGCTTTAAGTCCTGCCACCACCACTACCTGTCCCGTCTCCTTAGGAATCACTGGCTCATGTGCACTGGGTACTTTCATAGGATACCGCTTCGCCCCATCGCCTTCTATGAGGATGTAATCCGCCAACTGTTTAAGCTGTTCTATACGTTCTAAAGGAACGGCTGTAAGCTTCCCATCTTTGACGCATCCTCCAATAGCTAAGCTACCTTTATATAGTATATGCTGTTGGATCAGTTGATTTGTCGGATTAATAAGTACTGTCTCTATCTGATCTTTTGTAGGGTAATACATCTTTGTGGTTGTGGTTATAATCACCCGCT
>JBOFIT010000138.1:0-23456 GCA_051650305.1 Cellulosilyticaceae bacterium | reverse complement strand
CAACCCTTGTGAACTTGCAGTGTGATATTGATCATCCGACTCAGTCTATGGCAGATATGCTCCATCTGATTCATGAATTTGGTGGTATAGAGAACTTGAAAGGGAAGAAGATCGCTATGACATGGGCCTACTCACCATCCTATGGTAAGCCTCTTTCAGTGCCACAGGGAATTATTGCTTTGATGACACGTATGGGAATGGATGTGGTACTCGCCCACCCAGAAGGGTATGAAGTCATGAGCGAAGTCGAAGAAGTGGCAAAGGCCAATGCTGAAGCGTCAGGTGGCTCCTTTACCAAGACACATTCTATGGCAGAAGCCTTCAAAGATGCTGATATCGTGTATCCAAAGAGCTGGGCATCTTTTAAAGCGATGGAGAAACGTACGGAGCTTTATGGCGTAGGAGACGAAGCAGGGATTAAGGCACTGGAAAAAGAGCTACTGGCACAAAATGCACAACACAAAGACTGGGAATGTACGGAAGAACTGATGGCTACCACCAAGGACGGTAAGGCACTCTACATGCACTGTCTACCAGCGGATATCTCAGGGGTAAGCTGCAAAGAAGGAGAAGTAGCTGCCAGTGTATTTGACCGCTACCGAGATCAGCTGTACAAAGAAGCATCTTATAAACCATATATTATTGCAGCCATGATGTTTCTTGCTAAAGTCAAAAACCCACAGAAAACCCTTACAAAATTTGAAGATAAAGAGAAAAAACGTGTGAAGAAATAGGAGAGATGTGTATGGCAAAAATCGTCATTGCATTAGGTGGCAATGCATTAGGTAACAATTTGCACGAGCAAATGATTGCAGTGAAAGAGACAGCTAAGGCCATAGCAGACCTGGTAGAAGAAGGACACCAAGTGGTCATATCTCACGGCAATGGCCCTCAAGTTGGAATGATTAATGTGGCGATGGGGGAGATGCATCTAGCAGACCCCCGTACCCCGGTCATTCCTATGTCTGTATGTGTGGCTATGAGCCAAGGGTATATCGGCTATGATATTCAAAATAGCTTGCGAGAGGAATTGCTAGAAAGGGGCATCCAAAAACCAGTAGTCACCTTGATTACCCAAGTGCGGGTTGACCCAGAAGATAAAGCTTTCTTAAACCCTACCAAGCCTATCGGGAGGTTTATGACAAAGGAAGAGGCCAAGGAGTTAGTCAGTCAAGGTTACAGTGTGGTGGAAGACAGTGGGCGTGGCTTTAGGCGTGTGGTAGCATCGCCGAAGCCCGTAGACATTGTGGAGATAGATACGATACGTGCTTTGGTAGAGCAGGGACAGATCGTTGTAGCTGGTGGTGGTGGAGGTATCCCCGTCGTTGCCAAGGGGCATCATCTTAGTGGTGTCGGTGCAGTCATTGATAAAGACTTTGCGAGCTGCACATTAGCTAAACTACTGGATGCAGATGGCCTCATCATCCTTACTGCCGTAGAAAAGGTAGCCATCAACTTTGGTAAACCAGAAGTACAGTGGCTTACAGAGTTGACGCCAGAGGAAGCTAGACAGTATATGAGAGAGGGACACTTTGCCCCAGGATCTATGTTGCCAAAGGTAGAGGCAGCAGCAGCTTTCGCAGAATCCAAACGAGGCCGCTATGCCCTTATAACACTTCTAGAAAAGGCCAAAGAAGGGATAGCAGGCAAGACAGGGACGCGTATTTTACAGAAATAAGTAAATTTAAAAAGAGATAGAGAGGTGAAGAAGATGCAGCTACTGATTCAAGGTGGGCGACTTGCAGGAAAACCAGAGGGGCAGCTAACAGATGTGCTTATGGAAGATGGCATCATCACACAGATAGGAGAAGGCATCGCACAAAGTATCAAGCAACATACCATAGAGGGAGAAGCAAGTGAGGTACAAATCATCGATGCCACAGGCTGCATCCTCTTCCCAGGCTTTATCGATGCCCATACCCACTTTGATATGGACACGGGGACAGCCCACACCGCAGATGACTTCTACACAGGGACAAAGGCAGCTCTAAGAGGAGGCACCACGACGATTATTGACTTTGCCACCCAAGAAAAAGGGCAAACCTTACAGGAAGCCTTAGACATATGGCATCAGAAGGCACAAGGCAAAAGTTGTAGTGACTATGGTTTCCATATGGCAATCACAGACTGGACAGAGGAAGTGGCGGAAGAACTTGAGGTGATGAAAGCACAGGGGGTTACGTCTTTTAAGCTCTATATGGCTTATGACAGTTTAAGAGTGAGTGACCGAGCGGTATATCAAGTCCTAAAAAAGGTAAAAGCACTCGGTGGCATTGTAGGTGTCCATTGTGAAAATGGGGATTTGGTCAATGAACTGATCCAGCAAAACCTTAAGGAAGGGCATACAAGTCCCGTAGCACATCCTAAGTCTAGACCAGACATAGTAGAAAAAGAAGCAATCAGTAGGTATCTAGACATCGCTTATCTAGCAGATGCACCGGTACATATCGTCCACCTAAGTACAAAGATAGGGCTAGAGACCATAAGAGCGGCTAGGCAAAGAGGGCAGAAGGTCTATGTAGAGACGTGTCCACAGTATCTCCTTCTAGATGAGGGATACTACCAACTAGACGGTTTTGAAAGTGCCAAGTACGTCCTTGCACCACCCCTACGAAGTAAAGAAGACGTAGAAGCCTTGTGGCAAGGGGTTAAGGCGGGGGAGATTGACACCATTAGTACGGACCACTGTTCCTTTAACTATGTGGGGCAAAAGGAGCTAGGCAAGGAGGACTTTAGCAAAATCCCCTGTGGGATACCAGGTGTAGAACATAGACCACAGCTTATCTATACCTATGGCGTGAAGACAGGGTACATAGGAGAAGAGCAGATGGCACACTTACTCAGCACCCATGCTGCCCAGCTTTTTGGTATGTATCCTAGAAAAGGTACGTTGCAAGTCGGCAGTGATGCAGATATTGTTGTGTGGAATCCTGCTTATGAAGATGCCATCACAGCCAGTGATCAGTTACAAAATGTGGATTATACCCCTTACGAAGGTTTCCGTATAGTAGGTCGACCAGAGCATGTGCTACTAGGCGGAGAAGTGGTTGTAAGTCAGGGAAAAGTGGTAGAAGAACGAAAAGGGAAATATGTCAAACGTTTAGAGGCTAACGCAGAATCCTTTTAAAACAATAAAAAAAGTGATATACTATAGGATATAAACTGTAAAGATAAAGGAAATACGATGAAAACAAAAACACTTCAAGAATTAAACCTAAATGATGACTTTTTATTCGCAAAAGTTATGACAGATACTGATATTTGCAAGGAACTAATAGAAAATATATTAAATATTGACATTGAGAAAATAGACTTCTTAAATAATCAACAAACGATAGACTTTGCTATTGATAGCAAATCGGTTCGACTAGATATTTATGTAAAAGATACAGAGGGAACAGTATATAATATTGAAATGCAAAAAGGGGAACAATCTAATCTTGCTAAGCGTAGTAGATATTATCAAGGAAGTATTGATGCTGACATGATTATGAAAGGATGCAATTATAGGGAATTACACAAAAGCTATATTATTTTTATATGCTCTTTTGATCCTTTTGGGAAAGATTTATGCCAATATACTTTTGAGAATAGATGTAATGAAGATATGACGCTTTTATTAGGCGATGAAACGACCAAGTTATTCTTAAACACACAAGGTACACAAACAAATGTATCAGAAGATATGAAAGCATTCCTTAGATATGTAGATGACTCTACGGCACAACAAAGTTTAAACACAACAAGTAAGTTAGTTAAAGCAGTACATGAAAAAGTAGAAATGGTTAAGAAAGATGTAAGAATGGAGGTGGAGTACATGACTTTGTTGGAACGCGACCATTTAAAATACGAAGAGGGCAAATTAGAGGGCAAACTAGAGGGCAAACTAGAGGGCAAATTGGAAGCTATGCATGAAACCGCACTTAAAATGCTACATGAAAAAATGGACATTGATCTAGTGGTCAGAGTGACGGGGCTATCAAAAGAAGAATTACAACAGTTGGCTGCCCAAACAAAAGGAATAGCGGATTGATGAAAAGGCCTTAGGGGGCCTTTTTATTTGCATTTATTTCTTCTTTATTTTGTTAGGGTAAAAGACTATAATGAACACACAATGACTAGAAAGGGTGGACAGCATGAGTGGATATATTTGTTTTAAAGATATAAAAAAGACTTATGAAATGGGTGAAGTAACTATTAAAGCCGTAGATGGTGTCAGCTTTGATATTCATAAAGGAGAGTTTGTAATTATCGCTGGAAGTAGTGGTGCTGGTAAAAGTACCGTACTTAACTTGTTAGGTGGTATGGATATACCTTCTTCAGGAGACCTGATGGTGGATGGGACCAATATTAGCAAGTTTAGTAAAAAGCAACTGACCAATTATCGGAAGGATGATATAGGCTTTGTTTTTCAATTTTATAATCTAGTACAAAACTTAACAGTACGAGAAAATGTAGAACTTGCGACACAGCTTATCAAAAATCCTTTGGATATCGAGGAGATTTTAGATGAAGTAGGCCTTAATGACCGAAAAAATAATTTCCCTTCTCAACTTTCAGGAGGAGAGCAGCAAAGGGTCGCAATCGCTAGAGCTATTGCTAAAAATCCGAAGTTACTGCTATGTGATGAACCCACAGGGGCACTGGATTACAATACTGGTAAAGCAGTTCTTAGTCTACTCCAAAAAATGTGTAGACAAATGCATATGACGGTCGTAGTTATTACGCACAATTTAGCATTGACACCTATGGGTGACAAAGTTATTCATATGAAGAATGGTCAAGTAGAGAAGATGATCATCAATCCAGAACCTACACCAGTAGAAAGGATTGAGTGGTAATGCAAAAAAAATCTTTAATAAAGGATGCATCACGAGAAATCAAAAAATCTCTGGGACGATTTTTCTCTATTATGGCGATTGTAGCTCTTGGCGTAGCGTTCCTTGCGGGTATCAAAGTAAGTAGCCCTATGATGAAAGATACGACTGACCAATACATGGATGACTATGACATGATGGACGTACGTATCCTTTCAACAGTAGGTATAGAAACCGCTGATAGAGAGGCTATCGGGAAGCTTGAGCAGGTGGAAAGTATAACGGGAAGCCACAGTATCAATGCCCTTACGACAATAGAAGGTAACCAAACAGTGGTGAAGGTTCATAGTTTACAAAAGCTCGCTAAAGAAGAAAGCGGCTGGGTCAATAAACCGATGCTTATAGAAGGTAGATGGCCGAGTGCACCCAATGAATGTCTGATTGATGGCACAGAGCTTACGAGATTACCTCTAAAAGTAGGAGATACCCTTACATTGAAAACAGGTACAGATGCAGAGATGGAAGACGTATTAGCCCACGAGACGTATGAAGTCGTGGGGGTTATGAACTCACCTTACTATATGCATTATGAAAGAGGTACAGCAGAGATTGGCAATGGAAGTGTGGCAAGTTATCTCTACATTCCAGAGGAGAACTTTAAGAGTGACATTTATACAGAGTTATTCATTACTTTAAAAGGAGCCAAGTCATTAGATAGCTACAGTGATGACTATACAGAACTTGTGGATACTTTTAAAACGGAAGTCACACCTCTTATGGAAGAAAGAGCGTATAAACGCTACGAAAAACTTCTAGATGAAGGCATGAAAGAGTTAGAAGAAGGCGAAGCCAAGTTTAGTACTGAGAAAGAAAAGGCGAATCAGGAACTGGAGAAGGCAGGACTCAAGCTTCAGCAAGGAAAAGAAGCAATTTTAGAGAATGAAAAAAAGCTAATAGATGGACAAAAACAAGCAAATGAAGGCTTCGCTAAGGCAGAAGAAGCACTTAGACAAGCGGCATTAGAACTAGAAGAAAATGAAAAGCACTATGAAGAAGGACTGAAACTTTTCGAAGTGGAAAAAGAAAAGACAATTCAGCAATTAGAAGTACTGAAAGTTCAGATTCAAACAGCTAAAAAACAAGTAGATGCTTTAGCAGTACAGCTAAAGTCAATAGAAGAGCAACTACAGAATGCAGAAGATGGTGCTCAGGAAGCATTACTTGAACAAAAACTTCAGTTAGAGAAGCAATTAGTCGATCAAATGGCAACACTACAAGTAGATGAAACCATCTATGAAAAGAGCGTCGCAGAGCTTAAGAAGCAGGAAGAAAGTTTGACTGCTACGGGCGTCGCCTTAAGCCAAGGGTTAGCGCAGCTAGAGACACAGAAGCTAGCATTAGCAAGAGAAAAAGATGCGACCCTTTCGGGGTTAGAAAAAGGCATGGCACAGTTAGCGGAAGCAAAAGCAACCTTAGAAGAGGGTGACGAGAAGTACACAGCATCTAAGGCAGAAGCCGAAGAGCAACTAAAGGATGCTGAGGAAGCCCTTGTAAAAGGAAGAGAACAGCTTGAGAACCTTAAGGAACCTAAGGTGTATGTGCTTGGGCGAGAAGCTAATTATGGCGTAGCGAATTATAAAAATGCAGTCCAAACCATTGAGCGTATCGGTAAAATATTCCCCCTCTTTTTCTTTGTGGTAGCAGCACTTGTATGTCTAACGACCATGACACGTATGGTGGATGAACAACGTATCACCATGGGGACTTACAAAGCATTAGGTTATAGTACCATGGCTATTATGAGTAAGTACTTGCTTTACGCAGGTATTGCCAGTGTAGTGGGAAGCTTGGTAGGTATACTGGTAGGATTTAAAGTTTTCCCAAATACCATTTATAATGCTTATGGGATGATGTTTACAGCACCACCACTGATCAGCAAGTTTTATCCAAAAGAAGCCTTAAGCGCGATCATTATTATGACTGCTTTAACTGTTTTTGCAGCAGCCTTTACTACAATGAAGGCACTAAAGGAACAACCTACAGAGCTTATGCGACCTAAAGCACCACCAGCAGGTAAGCGTATTCTACTAGAACGTATACCTTTTGTATGGAAACGTATGAATTTCTTCCAAAAGGTTGTGGCACGTAATATCTTTAGATACAAGAAAAAATTCTTTATGACCACCATAGGTATTGCTGGGTGTACAGCCTTACTTGTTGCAGGTTTGGGTCTTAAGCAGTCAATCGTAAGCATTGTGGATAGACAATACGGTGACCTATATAGATATGACCTAGAAATAAGTTTAAAAGAAAATGAAACCACTAACCTAAAAGAGCATACAGCGATAAAGGATGTACTAGAAGTAAGAAGTGAAAACGTTAAGGTGTTAGCGTCTGAGACAGACCGAGCAGCTACCCTGCGTATCCTCCCAGAGCAAAGTACAGATGAAGCATTTATCCAGTTACGAGAAAGAGTGTCGCAAGCACCACTTACCTTAGGTGAGGGCGCGATTATTTCAGAGAAGTTAGCCCAAGCGCTACACCTACAGGTAGGCGATAGCATAGCAGTCGAGAAAAGTAATCTGGAAACGTACCAAGTTAAAGTGACAGGGATTACTGAGAATTATATAGGCCATGCCATCTATGTGTCTGATGCTTACATGAAGCAACTCACAGGTAAGCGCGTTGAACCAAACCAGCTGCTTGTTCAGCTGAATGACTTAAGTGATGGACAAGTAGAAGCCCTTTCAGAAGAACTTATCAAAGATACAGGCGTTATGTCCTTTGCTTTTGCGAGTAAGCATGCAGAGAGCTTTGCAAGTGTGACAGAAAGTCTAGATACGGTGGTGATGATTCTTGTGGTATCAGCTGCCTTACTAGCCTCTGTGGTACTGTATAACCTAACGACCATCAATATAAGTGAGCGTTACCGAGAAATAGCGACAATTAAAGTACTCGGATTCGATGACTTTAAAGTATCACAGTATATTTATAGAGAAAATATCGTTCTTACCTTAATCGGGGCACTCATGGGACTTGGATTAGGCAAGGCACTTTTCTTATTTATCATTGTAACAGCAGAAATGGATGAGATGATGTTTGGTAGACAAATCTATGGTTCAAGCTACCTATGGGGAATGCTTCTGACATTTGTTTTTGCGATGGCAGTCAATGTGCTGATGCACTTTAAACTTCAAAAAATTGAGATGGTAGAATCATTGAAATCAGTAGAGTAAATAAAAGAAATTTAAAAGCAATAAGTTACTTTCAAGAGAAAGTGGCTTATTGCTTTTTTTGAATAGTTGACATTTGAATGAAAATGAATTATTATGCATTATATAGAATTAAATTACAAAATATAAGTTTAAGTATAAATTAAAATATAAAAATAAAAGGGGAAAATAATATGGAGCATTATGGTTTATTAAGTTTAGTACCACCGCTTGTAGCAGTCATCATAGCTATTATGAGTAAAAATGTCATCTTGTCTTTGTTTACAGGGAGTTTCTTAGGTGCACTTATTTTATCTAACTTTGCACCTGTTGTAGCAGTGAAGGCACTGATTGGAGAATACTTTTTTGCACAACTCTCAGATAGTTATAATGCAGGAGTTATCGTACTCTTAATGTTCATTGGAGGGTTTATTGCACTGATTGAAAAGTCAGGAGGGGCACATGCCTTTGCACAGAAGGTGACAAAGTTTATCAATACAAAGACAAAAGCACAGATCAGTGCATGGTTTGGCGGAATCTTAATCTTCTTCTCAGACTTAGGTACACCGCTTATAGTAGGGCCTATCTTCGAACCTATCTTTGACAAGCTGAAGCTCTCAAGAGAAAAGCTCGCATGGATTATCGACTCTACTGCATCACCTATAGCAGTACTTGTGCCTTTTATTGGATGGGGTGTGTATGTGATGGGGCTTATTCAAAAGGAGTTTGAAGCGCTAAACATTGCACAGTCAGATTTCACAGCTTTTGTAGAGGCTATACCGTATCAGATTTATCCAATACTGGCACTGCTTATGGTACCGCTAATAGCTATGATTAAACTTGATTTTTCAGCGATGAAAAAAGCAGAAGAACGTGTAGAGACTACAGGCGAATTGTATTGGAAGCACTCTAGTCCACAGAGAAAATCAGAGAAAATCACAGCTTTTGAAGCAGAAAATTCAAAAGCAAGTATTGTCATCGCACCACTTGCCGTTTTATTTATCACTTTATTTGCTATCTTAATTCCACTAGGTTTCCCGATGAAGCCAGTGAGTGGCAATGACTTTAGAGTTGCCTTAACGACAGCGTATTTATTTGCCGCAGTAGTAGCGATTATTCTGATGGTGTATTACAAGACAAAGACGTTTAACGACGCTTTCAATATCTACATAGGTGGTATGCAAAAGATGGTGTATGTATCACTTACCCTTATCCTTGCGTGGTCACTCGGGGCTACCATCAAAAATCTTGGGACAGCAAGTTATATTATCGAATTATTAGATGGCAATATCTCAGTGGTATTTATCCCAGCGATTTTATTTGTCTTTGGAGCGTGTGTATCCTTTGCCACAGGAAGCTCATGGGGAACCTTCGCTATTATGATGCCACTTGCTATACCAATGGCAGTATCACTCGGTGGTTCAATCCCTATTTGTATTGGGGCAGTTTTATCAGGAGGGCTTTTCGGAGACCATTGTTCGCCTATATCAGATACCACTATTTTATCTGCTACAGGAGCAGGGTGTGACCTTGTAGACCATGTGAAGACACAGTTACCGTATGCACTGATTAATGGGAGTATTGCTTTTGTAGGGTATCTCATTGCAGGGGTTGTACAAAGTGAATTAAGCTTGGTACTTTCTATCATCTTTATGGTAGTGAGTGTCATGGTCTTAGGAAAAGTGAATAAAAAGAAGATGGAGACACATAAACAGGGAGCATAGACGCTCCTTGTTTATGTGTTTTTTTGTAGCACCAGACAAGTCATCCACATAGTTATGTATAGTGACTGGCTGGTGTGCTATACTACTAAAGATTGGAGGAAAAAGTAATGAATCAAAAATACAAAGGTATACTCTATATTTTATTATCAGCATTGTGTTTCGCCTTTATGAATACATTTGTACGCTTGGCAGGCGACTTGCCATCTGTACAAAAAAGCTTCTTTCGTAATTTGGTAGCACTTATTTTTGCTGCCATTATACTTAAGAAGCAGGGGATAGGTTTTGGTTATAAAAAAGAAAACTTAAAGTATCTCATCTTACGTGCAAGTTTTGGGACACTGGGGATACTCTGTAATTTTTATGCCATTGATCAATTGGTGTTAGCAGATGCATCCATGCTCAATAAGATGTCACCTTTCTTCGCCATCGTATTTAGCTACCTACTTCTTAAGGAAAAGATAGACTGGGTACAGGGTTTTTCTCTTGTAGGAGCATTTATAGGAAGTCTACTTATTATTAAGCCAAGCTTTCAAAATGCAGCACTGATACCAGCCCTTGTAGGATTTGCCGGAGGGATGGCAGCAGGTGCTGCTTATACATTCGTAAGGATACTGGGACAAAAAGGAGAGAAAGGCCCCTTTATTGTCTTTTTCTTCTCTAGCTTTTCATGCGTGGTGACACTGCCATTCTTAATTTTTGGCTACCAGCCAATGTCTATGGTACAAGTGGGGTACTTACTTCTAGCAGGTCTTGCAGCATCAGGTGGACAGTTTGCCATCACAGCAGCTTACTGTTATGCACCAGCCAAGGAGATTTCTGTGTATGATTATTCGCAGATTATCTTTTCAGCTATACTAGGCTTTATGTTCTTTGGGCAAGTGCCAGATGCATACAGTGGACTTGGGTATGTGATTATTTGTGGCATGGCACTGTTTATGTTTTTATATAACACAGGTAAATTGAAGCGGCAAAGGTAAGGCAATAGCACTTAAAGTTGGGAAAGGTATAATAGGCGATGGGGTAGGAGGATGCACACCGATAAGCTTCTCCATCCACACCATGTTGTACCACTTCCCAAATTTGTAACCACACTTATGGAATTCACCAACGAAAAGGTAGCCTAAGTGCTCATGAAACTGCACACTGTTTTTAGTTAAATGTTCATCTTCTATGTCTGGATAAGCGATACAAGCATTCAGATTCAAGATATTTTGGGCTTTAACGATTGTTTCTAATACATCATAAAGTTTTTTACCAAGCCCCATTTTTTTATGGTGGGGATTTAAGTAAATGGTAGTTTCAGCAGCCCAATCATAAGCAGATCTTCCCACAAAGGCACCTGCATAAGCATAGCCAAGAAGTGTACCATCACTTTCGGCTACAATATACGGATATTTTTTGAGGGTATTTTGTATACGTTCTTGGAATGCTTCAAGGGTAGGTACTTCATACTCAAAAGTAATAGCTGTTTCTTTTACATAGTAGGCATAAATGGCTAAGAGTTCCGCAGCATCATCTAGTGTTGCAACGCGAATGGTAAGTGTATCATTGGGCATCAATGATTGCTCCTTTCAGGGTAATCTAAAAATTTAGTTGAAAATAAGTTTTATCAAGTATAACACAATTCAAATCATTTTCAATAGATAAAAGGTTTGGTGTATGGCATTTGTAGAAAAAAGAGCATATAATAAAGATAATACATCAGAGTAGGTCCTAGAACATGAGATAAGTGTGTTCTAGGATTTTTTAGTAGAGGGGGAGATTGGATGCAAGGGATTCATATAGGAATAATTCTATTAATAGTGGCGATTATAGTCATCATCGCCTATTTGGTAAGCATCGTTTATTTTTCTAAGGGAAAGAAGTGGTATATAGGAATGGTCTTACCCAACTTGCCACTCTTTTTACTACCTATTTACATAGCTAACACTGTACCTAGTGATAGACCACTAATGGGAGATGGGGTTATTGGTTTTCTTTTAATAGTATTAGGCGTTTTCGGATGGATGCTATTTGTCGTTACAAGGGCGATCATACTGATTATTTGGTTGATAAAGTATAGGAGAAAATAGCGTGCTTCTGAGAATTCAATCTGCCAGTTCATTCGATTATAACATCCTCTGCATCGTCTAGATCTTCTTCACTAATACCTAAGTTAGCCATTATAGCTTCAAAAGGAAGGGTTGATGAGGAAGTGGTTTGTGCGAGGCGGTTTGTAGCCTCAAGAAGTAATGCATAGTCCTCTTCAAGTTCAGCAAGTCTTGCATACTCTTCAGGTGATAAAATGACTGCAGATGGTGCATTGTTTTTTAATACGACAAGTTGCTTTTCGGTGCGTAGGCGATCAAAAATACGTGAAGCTTGACCTTTGTTAAATTGGGTGATTGGGATAAGGAAATCTAAAATATTGAATTGCATTATAGATTTAGGAAACAACATAAAAAGTTTTAGTTTTTTAAATACCTACTACCAGCGAGATGGATAAATTGCTTCATCATACTACCGAAAAGTCTCTTTAGTGGGTTAAGTTTTATATCGTAGAAGTAGTTTTTATCAAGCCAACCTTTTTCTGCCCAGAATAAGCGGTCCACTTTAGAGGTATAAGTCTTACTTCTAAGACAATTAAACATAAACAGATCATAAAAGCTAGGGACTTTTAGCGCGTGAGTATTTAGTTTAGCGGAAAATTTAGCAGTCGTCGTTGTGAGATGTTTGTGGCGCTGATCATGATAGTAGGCATCATACCCAAAAGCACTTTTTGGCGTGCGATTTTCAAAATACATAGGTGCTGCTATTTGTATGTTGCCAACAACGTCCATACCCCATCCGACTAGCGTCATCTTAAGGTATTTATAAACTTGCTTACTGCCACCACCATCAGTTGTGACAACGATTAATGCAGGTTTTGCCACCATTTCTTGTCTATGAAATTGATAGGACATACGATCAATAAAGCGCTTGAGTTGAGCGGTCACTTGATAGGCATATACAGGACTTGAAATGATAAAACCATCGCATGAGAAAAGACGTGCTTTGATAGCATTTAGTTCATCGTTTTTGCAAGGGCAGTTTAGTTCACTTTTTTGGAAGCATAGACCACAACCTTTACAGTCTTCTATCACGTGTTTATTTAAAAAAATATAATCAAATTCAATGGTAGGATTTTTGTGAAGGAGTTGAGTTGCTATTTCTTGACAAACTTTATAACTATCTTTTTTCCTAGGGCTTCCAATTAGAATTGCGATTTTCATAGAGATATCCTTTCTATATCCAATATTGGATAGTTGGTTTATTTTTTATTCCGTACCTTGAGATACGGAATGATTGCTTAGACTATTATTTTAACTCGGCGAAGTCTGTATGTGCGATAAAATCACTGATTTCTTTTACTGATTCCAGTGTCTCATCAATATTGTCAAGAAGTGTCATGTGCCAGTTGATTTGTAATAAGATACTTGACTGCATCATATGTAAAGTAGCTTTTTCAACTGTAGAGGCATGCACTTTTTCTAAAGACCAACCTTCGATTTCTTGTTGTTTCTTTTGTAGAACCTTAAGATGCTCTTCAATCGTTAGGATAAGTTCAGGCTTAGTGATACTTGCAAAAATAGGATAGATTAAAAATTTATCGCAGCTTACCTGAGCAAGAGGTTTTTGAAGCTCAGAAAGTGCCAGATCTTTGAGTTGCGCTTTACCTTTTTCAGTAATGGCATAAATACGCTTTGTTTTTTCACCCGTACCTAGTTTTTCCGTTAGCTCAATAAGTCCCTTACGTTCAAGTTGATTCATGGCATAGTAAATTGAGCCAGATTGGATATTATTCCATCTATTCATAGCATTCAGCTGAATAAATTTTTGAATCTCATAGCCATGAGTAGGTTTGATATTTAGAAAATATAAAATAAGTAGTTGGGTCATATAAAATTCCTTTCTATGAAGTAGTTGTTAAGATTAAAACAAGTATATATCCAATGTTGGATAGTGTCAATGAAAATTATTATGGACTGGTTTTATGAAAAAGCTACCACGGTATACAAATTCCCCCTATTTTTGTAGTATAATGGTAGATATCGATTAAGACAGCTGGAGGAATAGCATGAATATAGAAGCAAGGAGTGTGATGGATCAATTTGGTGAGCGTATGAAACGGCTTGCTATCTATGAGCCTTTACACCGTTTGGATAGAAAAAAAGGTAAAGACCGAAGTGGCAAAGATATCCCTTACTATGAACTAGGGATGCTGACGTTACTTTTCTTCTTTGAAAATATGATTATGCGCCAGAAGACCAGTGGCGTGAGAGAACTAGCAATCTTCTTACAGGAGGTGTGTCAGGAAAAGATTGACCTAGGTGCAAGCGGCTTTGAAGACTTGGCAAGGGAAATCACAGAAGTCTATAGACCATCTAATGGTAAGCGTAATAGCAGGACGTTTTACAACTGGGAGACTGGCCAAGATGAGACAGTCTACTACTCCATCTTAAAGGCGGCAAGGTCTGACCTGAAATCTAATGTACAATACTATACGTTAGACGAGCAGGGACTAGAGCTTATCTTCTCCACAAGAGAATACTTCAGTGAGTTTCAAATTTCCATCAATCAACTTCTTCTTCGTAAGCAGCTGGAGAAAGGTGAGTTTGTAGGTTCACTTAGACAGCTAGATGAGATGAGTTTAGCTGCCGAGACACTGACTGAGCGTCTGGAGAAAATCAAAAATGAAGTGAGTCGTAGTATCGTTTCTGAAGAGACGTACACAAGGTACAAAAAGCTGATAGAAGATATCAATTTACGACTGGTACGTGAAAATGAAGAGTTTGAAGAACTCCATGAGTTTGTAAGACTGACAAAAGATAGCCTGAAGTATCAGTTAGATAATGCAAAAGACAAAAAAGCTTATGACCTTATCCTCAAAATTGATAACCGTCTTGAAGAAGTGCACCATGAGCACAGCCAGCTACTTCAAGAAAGTATTAGCCTCAGAACCCATGCCCTAGATGCGGCACAGCAAGCCTTGTACTATATCGGCATCGATAGCTTTAACTTCGAGCAAGAAATCGTCGATGCACTGATGGGCAGACCGATGCCACTCCACACAAGCAGTACCTTTATGGAGCCTTTCTTAAGTCTAGAGCGTGCTAAAGTGTGGCATCCGCTTAGTGTCTTTTATAAGCAGCGCATCGAGCGCGTAGGCGAAGAAGACAAAGGACGTGCTTTTGTGGAAGGGGCTACGGAAGAGGAAGTAAGAAAGAGCAAATCAAGTCTTGGGGAATTCTTCAAAGAAGTGATGACCTGCCTGATGCCACTATTCGAAGAGCAGGCAGTAGTGACCTTGGAAGAGGTATGTGATTATGTAGAAGCGCACCGTCCAGAGTGGCTAGAGAGAAGGCTCTTCTATGACTTATGGATCATTCTCCATCAAAAGTCACCACTCAACTTTGAAGCCTTAGATGAAGACAGTGTCATGAGTGGGGTGAAAGAAGCCCTAGGTGGCATCACTGATCGTATCAAAGTAGTGGAATATAGTGGGACTGTACAAAAAGTACCACGATTTGAAATACAAAATATGTTAATAGACATCACAATGGAACGACAAGAAGGTGAATCACATGAACTATAAAAATGAAGAAATATTAGAAGCTTATAAGCTGTATAGCAAGCTGGCAGTAGAAGGTTCTAGACCTTTAGGCGACATGCGTGCGTACACAAGAGAAGAAAGTATCGAAGAACTGATGAATCAGTTTGCCACACAAGACAATGCAACCATTATCATTGCAGGAGAAGAAGTATACTTGGTGCCTATCGCCAATAACTCGCCTTTTCATATGAATAATGAGACCATCAAGAAGCTTTATCTTCCCAATAACGCGACCAACTTAGATATTTATCTGATGTATGTAGCAACCATTATCCTACTTGGGGAATTCTACAACAGCTATCAGACCAAAGAGCCAACGAGAGTTTTCATCACCATGGAAGAGTGGTTAGATGCTCTTAATACACGTATGGATACCCTTTCACAAATGGACAAGGAAACCCTTCAAAAAGTCGAAGAAGAACAAGAATACAATTGGCTAAAAATCTTAGACAAGTGGTTAGCACTAGATGATGTTAAAGAAAAGTCAAAGAAAGTCACAGGGGTTACATTAAGTCGTGTCAGCTTCCTGAATATGACGAAGCAGTTTTTAGAAAAGCAAGGCATGATTAAGGATATCGGCAATGACGAAATCGAGATCACCGAGAAGACAAAGGTGATTATCGAACGCTACTATATGGACTATGAGTACAACAGAGGATTATTAGATTTTATTTATCAGTATAGCTAGAAAAGAGGACACAATGTATGGCATCAATTTCTAAAATCAGATACACAAACGTTATTTATGAAAATGGCGGCAAGCGTTACAACGACGAAGTATTCACCTGTGCGGGACACAATACAGCAATCCTTCTAGAAAATGGTGGAGGAAAGACTGTCTTTATCCAGGCAGCCCTTCAAGCTGTATTACCACACACAGACTTAGGGGAACGTAAGGCAAAGGAAACTTTTGTACTGGATGGCAATGCAGCACATATTGCCATCGAATGGATTATTAGTGACAAACCAAGACGCTACGCCCTGACAGCTGTTACCCTTTATACCCAAAACAATGAACTAAGGTCGTATAAGTACGCTTATGAATATGGAATAGAAGACAAGGACACCATTGAAACCTTACCTTTCACATGTGAAGAAGGGGAAGGGACACGTGGTGCGACACGTGTAGAGATGCAGGCGTACTACCAACGTATGGCGAGAGAGCATATGGCGGCAAAGACTTTTGCGACCACCAAGGACTTCCATCGCTATATTGAAGATACCTTCAAGATTATTCCTGAAGAATGGCGTAGTATCACCGTCATCAATGGCGGGGAAGGTTCGGTAGAAGCCTTCTTTGATGGATGTAAGACCACACAGGACTTGGTAGAGAAGCTCCTTTTACCAACTGTGGAACAAGGGCTTGTAGGACGTGGGGCAGAAGCTTTTGCAGGGACATTTGAAAGCCAAAGAGAGCACTTCAACAAGCACAAGCAGCTAGAGCGTAGTATCAAAGAAAGTGAGAAAATCAAAGCGGAAATCGAAGCTTATGTGACAGGCTTTAGTAAGTACAATGCAAAAGTTAGAGACTACGAAGCCAAGAAAGAAGAAGCCAAGGCAATGTGGCAGCTCATTCTTAAAAAAGAAGAAGAGACGAAAGAAAAGCTTCAAGGCTTTGAGTACGATAAAAGAGAAGTAGATACCAAGAAGAAAAGTTTGTATAAAGAGCTGGCATTTGTGGATGTACGGGAAGCCAAGGAAGCTTTGAAAGAAGCCCAGGCAAACTTTGAAAAAGAAGATGTCATCTACCAAGAAGCCAAAGAAAAAAGAGAAGATAAAGAAAGAAGACGGCACATTCTCAAACTTTCGAGATTTCAAAATACCATGAATGAAGCAAAGGCGAAGATCAAGCTTTATGAAGAAGAACTAGCACGCCTCGATGAAGATACAGAAGTAGAAACATTGCGTGAAGACTTAGAAGAAAACAGTGGTCAAATCAAAGGCTACTTTGTGGAGCAACTGCAACTAATCGAACAAGAGATGGCACACTGCGAAAGAGAAAAAGACAATCATCAGGAAGAAGCCAAAGCACTCCAAAGAGAAAAGCAGGTGCTAGAAGATAAGATTCAAAAGCTTAGAGGCGATAGAAGTAAACTGATAGGAAAGCTAGAGCATCAAGAAAAGCAAATGAACCATATCAAAATGATGCTTGTAGCCGGAGGTGCTCATGAAGCTATCGAAGGCGAGACCAAAAGATGGCATAGCCGCCTAGAAGCGATAGAGGCTAATACTTATAAGCTGACACAAAGTCTGAGAATCCTTGAAGAACGCCAACTCACACTAAACAAAACGGTGGAGGACAGCACAAAAGCATACAATCACGTACTAAGCGAGTCCACCCGTGTAGCAATGGAGCTTAAACAACTTGAAGATGCTCACCAAAAACTTATCAGTGAACTTAAGGCAGTACTACCAGTCTTTAGCCAGCTATCGTCTATTTATCTCAAGCCACAGCAGATTATCACAGCCATAGAAGAGCAAGTAGAGAAGTTAGGCAGAGAAAAAGAAGAAGCACTTCTTCTCGAGAGACGTCATGCTCATTTCCTTGAGAACTATGAGACGAGAGACTACTTCACCGTAGAGCCACTCCTTGAGATATGGGTAGAGCAGTGGATGAATCAGTTTAGCTTTATCCAGACAGGTACAGCTTTTGTAGCAAGTATAGAGGATAAAGAACTGAGACAAAAAGTGTACAACCAACCGAAGTGGGCACAGCTTGTGGTAGTAGCAGATGGTAGTGAAGAAACCCTTAGAGCACTGCTACAAGACCAAGTAGGCAAGCTGACTTACCCAGTAGGCATCGTAAGCCTTACAGAAGCACAGAAAATGCTGACAGAAGAATCGGTAGAGATACTCATCTACCCAACATCTTGGCGTGAGCATATGCAAGCAGAGCTTTTCGAACTGCACAAAAAAGAAGCAGGTAAAGCCGTAGAAGCAGCCATGACATTCCGTAAGCAAAAAGAAAAAGCTTTAAGTGGGATGGAGCAAATGTTAGAGAAGGTGACTATTTTCCTTGAGAGGTACTCCCATGAAAAGCATGCAAGTATCCGTGAGGCAAGTGACCGTCTAAGAAGTCAAGAGGCAGAGTTTATCCGCACCATAGAAGAAGCGAAAATGAAACTTCAGCAAGACCAAAAGGAAATGAAGCTGACAGGTGAAACGCTCAGAAAAGAAGCAGAAGAGAAGAATACGCTGCACAGTACACTGGAAAAAGCAAATCAGTACCTAAGTCTTCTAAGTGAATGTACCAACGAAGAAAATCGTATAGCAAGCCTTCAAGAATCAATCAAAGAAGATGAAGGCGTACTAAGCAAAGTAATGTACACCCTTCGCAATGTGACAGAAGCCCTAGAAGAAGCTAAGGAAAGCTACAATGCCCTAAGAAGTAGTCAGATGCGTCTTACAGATGATGTACTTTACCAAGAGGTAAAAGATGAGAAAGCTATCTACACAAGCGAAGACATCACCTATCTAAGAGATAAGAGAGAGCAGCTGAGAGATACCTTAGCAAACAAGCAAAAAGGCCGTAGTGAGATTACGAATCTTCTCAAGCACAACCAAAAGGTGTATGAGGAAAATGAAAGAAGCTTCTATCAAGAAGCGGCAGAAAGAGAAGAGGTACTGGGTGAACTTCCAGTATATCGCGAAGCCTATGGCGACGAGATGGACCGTCTGGCAGAAGAACTGATGGAGCTTAAAAGACTACTGGATACACAAGATGCCAAGGTGAAAGCACACAAGACAGACTTCGATAAAAAAGAGCATGATTACCACAATAAAAAAGAAACTTACGAAGCAAGCTATGGCACGGTAGGAGACTGGGAAAATGAAACCGTACCAGATAAGGAACGCTTACAGAAAATGCAAAATGAGCTGCTAGAGAAAGAAAAGTACCTCACCAAGCAAACTTCAGGCCTTGAGCGTGAGTTGAAGTTCATATTGGACAACAAGCAGCAGATGGACAAAAAAGATGAGCTCTTCGGCTACTGTGCACCAGAGGTAAAAGTAGGTACTTTAGATGACTCTGTAGAAAAAGAGTTTATGTACGAACTTAAAGTACGTGTGATGGTAAGTAGTCTACTAGAAGCTTTAGCGGGGCTGAAGCAAGAAGTAGAGCTAGGTAAGAAAGGCATCGAAGATAGACAACTAGACTTCAAACTCTTCTGCCAACGAGAGATTCGAGATAGTAAGCTTCGCAACATGGCAGTACAAGGTATCACCCAGAAGCAGGACTACGAGGCACTCGCTGTATGGAAAGAAAATATCGTAGAGCGTATCAACCATACATTGACCATTCTTGAGCGAGACCTTGTGGATCAAGATCAGCAGATTTCACAGTTTATTATTCACCTCTATGCTTACTTACGAACAGTAGCTAGTGAACTCACAGAGATTCCGAAGAATACCCGTGTCAATACAGAGGAAGGATGGAAGAGCATCTACGAATTCACCATCCCAACATGGCAAGAGGACAGTGGAAAAGAGAAGATTCGTAACCATATTTATAGCTTACTAGACGATATCGAAGGGGATAGCTTCTTAGATGATACAGGGAAAGAAGACCCAGCAAAGATTAAGAAATACATCAAAGAGCAGTTCAAGCTTAAGAACCTTCTGAAGGTAGTGATGGGTAATGAAAACATCCGTATCAGATGCCGTAAAGTAAGTAATATGAGTGATATTAGTAATCAGAAGTATGCATGGGAGACCTCTAACAAATGGTCAGGCGGCGAGAAGTGGAGTAAGAACATGGCACTGTACCTTGGGATTCTCAACTACTTAGCAGAAAAGAAGCAAAACCTCCAAAATGATGAACAGAAAGTAAGTCGTGCAGTTATCTTAGACAATCCATTCGGTAAAGCATCAAGTGGACACGTCTTAGAGCCAGTATTCTTTATCGCCAAGCAGCTGGGCTTCCAAATCATTGCCCTTACAGCCCATTCTGAAGGGGACTTCATCAGACGTTACTTCCCTATTGTATATAGCTGTAAGCTTAGAAGTACACTAGACCAAAGAACTTCTATCTTTACCAAGGAGCAAGAAATCAAGAAAGCCTACTTTATGGACAATGACCCAGTAGCACTAAGTATCTTAGGAAGCAATCAACTCAGTTTATTTGCATAGGGAATAAGTGGACATAAAGTGCGGAATTGAGGGGGCAAATGTCCTGAAAAAAGAGGACATTTGCCATGTTGCGGGGGGGACAAAAACTTTACTATAATAAATTTAACTTCCAAAGGGGAAGAAAAAGCATTATAGAAAAGGAGCGATACAAATGAAAAAGGGAACAGTTTTAAAATCACTTATTTTAGCAGGTATATTAGCAATGAATACAGTAGCAACTTTTGCAAGTAGTGGTGCAGGGGCTACAGTACAACAGTCATCTATCAGATACTCAGAGCTTTTCAGCCCAGGGTGGATGTGGGTAGATGTGAATCTTCAAGGGACAGATTTTAATACAAAAGATGTCTATAAAATTAGCGATGCTGTATCAACAAACTATGATATCGTTCCACAATCACTAGGGACAGGTGATGGGGACCGCCACTTTGAGTTTGGGCACTATACAATCAATCCAAATATGGATTATATCGGGGACTTAGAGATTACCATTGATGGATCGGTACTAACAACAGGCAAAGATGTAACTGCTAAAGTAAAGGTAATCAATGATGTAGGTGCCACACCAAAAGTAACAACAGATGTAACAAAAATCTCTAAAAAGCAATTAGAGCAAGGTGTAGATATAACATTCCAACTTGAGAATGCACGTTTCGATACAAGCTGTACAGCGTATAGACCACGTGTAAGTATTATCAAAAATTCAAATGTTTACAATATGTCAGTTCTACCATACTGTAATGCCATTAGACCAAATGAAATCAAATTCCATATCAAAGCAGTGAATGGTGTACCTTTCTATGTAAATGAATTAGAAATCGTATTTGATTCAAGCTCAACAAATGTAAATGTACCAACGATGGTGAAGATACCATTAACAAAATAATAAATAGATGAAGAAGTGGCTGTTACCCAAGGGTATAATAGCCACTTTTTTAATGGCATTGCCCACGTCCAAAAGTTCCTTTATTTTAGAAAAGATAGCCCCATTTGGGCTTGAAGCGATAGCTTATGTATGGAATAATAAGGTATATTGATACTGAAAAGGAATGAATGAGCATGTATTTGACAGAATTACAATGGCGAGGTTGGTATTTTTATATGGAAGAAGACAAGCAGGTCTTTGGAAAGACAAAGGTTATTGCAGAAAAAGACGATGTGGAAGAGATATTTTATACATCAGCAGATTACTTGAGTGAAGCATTATGTGAAGCGTGGTATGAAGAACATCTGTATATCTATGGTTAATAAATGTTTAAAAAAAATACAACTTTATGTCACATTTTGCTTTACAAGTATAGATTTATGTTATATAGTGTACGTAAGATAACAATTAAATAAGAAGTAGATAGAGGTTGCGGTTTTTAAAAGTAGACTTGTGGAGTTAAGCACGTTGATACAAGTTGAAAGGAGAAGTCGCCGAAGCGTATAGTCGATGCTTTAAGGCTATAACGTTGGGGTTATGTAGAATATACATAACACTGTCACAAAGTAATTTGTGGGGAGCTATCACGAAAGTCAATTTGTTAAGTAGGAGCGGCAGCCTGAGTATGAAGGTATGTGCTCTATCGGAGATAAAAAAGTCTTGAGTGATCTGCTCGAGGCTTTTTTTGTTATTAAAAAAAATCATACACTCTGAAAAGGGGAAGGGAGACACACATGGAAGCAATTGATGTTGGATTATTATCGATATTACCACCGATTATAGCAATCGTACTAGCATTAGTAACAAAAGAAGTTATATCTTCTTTAATCGTGGGGATTTTATCAGGAACACTTATTTATGCATTTAACACAGGAGGCGGCGTTGTCAAAGCAATCGATGTCACATTTACATTGATGGCAGAAAAGCTAGGTGCTAATGCATCCATTATCTTGTTCTTAGGATTCTTAGGCGCACTTGTAGCAGTCATTACAATGGCAGGTGGTTCAAGAGCTTATGGGGAATGGGCAGGAAACAAAATCAAATCTAAAAAAGGCGCACAACTTGGTACATCAGCACTTGGCGCACTTATCTTCATAGATGACTACTTTAACTGTTTAACAATTGGTACAGTTATGAGACCCGTAGCAGATAAGCACGGTATCTCTCGTGCAAAACTTGCGTACATAATCGATGCGACAGCAGCACCAATCTGTATTATCGCACCAATCTCATCTTGGGCAGCATCAGTTATTTCACAAATGAGCGGACTCGATGTGAATGGTGTACCACTTAATGGGATGGAAACATTCATGGCGACTATTCCATTTAACCTTTATGCTATTCTTACACTGATCATGGTTGTGGTACTTTGTGCAACTAATATCGAATTTGGACCAATGGCGAAGTTTGAGCAATTAGCAAGAGAAGGTAAAGAAGAAAAAGGGATGACTTCAGGAGATGACGATGAGCTTTCTCGTATGAAAGTTTCAGAAAAAGGTAAAGTATTTGACCTTATCATTCCAATTCTTGCACTTATTATCTTTGCAGTCTTTGCAATGCTTTATGTAGGTGGTTTCTTCGAAGGTGGGATGACTATCGCTGAAGGCTTTGGTAATACAGATGCAGGCCCAGCATTAGCACTTGCAGGCTTTGGTGCACTCGTTGTAGCATTCGTATTATTCGTACCACGTCAAGTTGTATCGTTCAAAGACTTTATGGAAGGTATCGGTACAGGTGTGAAGTCAATGGTAGGTGCATTCATCATCCTTACACTTGCATGGACAATTAGTGGGGTATGTAGAGACTTACTTAATACTGGAGAGTATGTGGGAGAACTTGTAAGAACATATCCTATAGCACCAGCACTTATTCCGGCGGTAATATTTATCGTAGCAGGCTTCTTAGCATTTGCAATGGGGACATCTTGGGGAACATTCGGTATCCTCATTCCTATCGTTACAATGATTTGTGCAGCAGTAGCACCACAACTTGTAACAGTAACATTAGCAGCAACACTTGCAG
>JBOFIT010000137.1:0-3013 GCA_051650305.1 Cellulosilyticaceae bacterium | reverse complement strand
ACCCATTCAGGTGGTGTACTTTGCTCTGTTGCTAGTCCTAGTGGTGCTTTCCGCTTTGATGAAAGCGCAAGTATTGCTATCAATCCTTCCACCTATTTTGAAATTTTTAATGATACAGGTCGCAATGCTACCAACTACTTGCAATGGCACCCCCTTGATACTTGCTATAAAGTGTTTTGGCCTGGATCAGAACCTCTCTGTGTCTCTGCCTCTTTAGTACACACTCTTAAAAACTTACAACCTTTATTCCCTAGTGAACAAAATGGTTATACGCAATTTGTTACTGATACTTCTTCTAAGTATCTCTATGCAAAAAAGCATTTACTTAGTCATGCATTTGTTAATGCAAAAGATTATCTGAACCCGCATACACTCTACCACCTGTTACGCATCTCTCCCCTTACCACTGCTAGCCAATGGATTCACAAATATATCCATCACCCTAGACTACGAGAGCTTCTACTTTTTCAGACTTTCTTCATGGGCGTATCACCCTATAAACTTTCCAATAGCTATGCCGCCATTCCTGCCATGACACAAGTAGAAGGACTTATGCATATTCAAGGTGGCTTACCAGCCTACGCTCACGCACTTACCAAGCTTTTCGAAGACCTTGGGGGATGCATCAAATATGCCCACCCTGTCCAACAAGTCGTCACCTCTTCAAAGCGTGTCACAGGTGTTCTTTCTAAATGTATCTTCTATCCCGCTGACCGTGTGATTCTAAATACCGACCTTCCTTATGCGAGGCGTAAGCTACTTCCCCATACCACTCGTTCTACATTCACGCAGTCTTGCTCCACTTTTGTCATCCACCTAGGATTAAGCAAGCATTTTGATGCACTTAGCACTCACAACTTATGCATCAACCATCACTTCAAAGAAGAAATCGAACGTGTCTTTCAGGGGCAGCTTCCCTCTACCCCTTCTTTGTACTTGTACTATCCTTCTGCCGTGGATAACAGTTATTGCACCCATCCCGAGCATAGTGTTCTCAACATCATGGTACGAGTGCCCAACCTCAAGGAAGCACCCATTCCTTGGACAAGCAAAACCTGTGAGAAACTTTATAGACTTTGTATGGCTTTTCTATGCACCTTACCTGGACTTAAAGACCTAGAAGCTGCCATCCTTTACAGGGACTTTACCACCCCTTATACCTTTGCCCATAACTATCACTATACCTTCGGTAGCTGCTTCGGCATTGCCCACACATACTTGCAAAGCCTCTGCTTTAGGCCACAAGTATGTGACCCTACCTATCCTAATCTCTACTATGTAGGATGCTCGATTCACCCAGGCAACGGCGCCTCTATCGTTATGGATGGTGCAAAACTTCTTGCCAATACAATTATAGGCCAAGATGAGCCCTAGGGATTTTTCCTATGTTCATCTTGGCCCTATTTTATTGGGTGCACAAATATTTTTAATTAAGACCACATATCACAGTATCTTTTAAAATATTTGAAGAACTCTTTTTGATTAGTCTCTCCATATACTCAAAGAGGCTGTAATAACATTCCATATACATTTTACCCTCTAAAAAGTATCCTATCGCTTTATACTCAATAGACGTATCTAATCGTCCTACTAGATACCTATTCCACCCATCCATTAGTTGTAGTTCCCAATAACACTTATCTTCTACATCATTAATTAATGCTTGGTAGTCCTTTTTGTCCAGTATCTCCAGCAGTCTTTTATTCTCTATTTCCTTATTCATTAAGCCATACTGCTCTTGGACAAATGCTTGTACATTTTCTACTAAAATATCTTTTTTAATATTCAGTTCAATATACTCCTCTTCCTCTTGTATATTTACCCATATATCTTTCTTTTTTCTTACCCACCTTGAAGTTATAAAGCATTCCTACTTGTAAGTATTGTCTCATTTTTTGTGTCTCCTTCTAGCCTTCTTAGATGTGATTTCTGTTAAATCTTCTTTTATTATACCGGAAGCTATGATATTTTAAAACGCAAACCACACTTCTAAAGTGACGGTTTTCTCTTCTTCCTGACTATATATCCAAATATAACCACAAATACCACATTGGAAGGAGTTACACCCATGCAAAACCAGATTGGAAAGTTTCGCCCTAAAAAAAATTCTTTTACCATCACAAGTAATAGTGTCCTTTTGGACACTGAGCTTGATATGGCTACTAAAACCTTACACACCCTTATTAATTATTATCTAAATATCCCTAACTTCACCCTCTACAAAGCTCATATCCAGCGGTGTACAGGGCTTGGGGACAAGTCTTTTAATCGTATGTGGAAGTCTCTAAAAGACAAAGGCTATCTTTTACAGCACAAGCTTAAGGATGAGAAAGGCATCTTCTACTACGAATATGAACTACTGGACCAGCCACACCTCCCTGAAGCACCTGTGGATTCTTCACCCTCGGTTACGGCACCCTCTGCTGAACCGGTAGCTATAACTAATCTTTTACCTAATCATACTTTAGATAGTCAGACTTTAAATACAGAACAACAACAACCTGTTCTTCCCCCCTCCAGGCTGGATGAAGAAATCCAAAGTACTTATCTACGGGCTTTCGGCCAATCCCCTAATGCAATCGTGGAAGAGCGTCTTCTTAGCTATCTCGCACGCTTTGAAAAAGATGTGGTGCTTCTGGCGTTAGAGATGGCAGGTTCTAAGCAGAAAGGGATTGATTATGCTTATGGCATCCTTCGGGTATGGGGCTATGAGGGTGCCTATACTTTCGATCAGGTAGTCGCCTACGAAGAAGGGTATTGCTAAAACAAAAAACACACATGGTGGCTTGATCCTCCTCCATGTGTGTTGACTTAAAAATTATAAAGCTTCTATTTCTTCTTGTAGTAAGCCCGTAGTTGCCTGAATAACCATGATATCAATACCTGCTTCTTTTAGCCCTTTAGCAATTTGTAGCTTTTCTTCTTTTCTGCCCTCTTCTTTTGCTTTATTCAACGCACTATTCTTATCTTTTAAAATCTTAGCACGCATTTCATAGATAGCACGTTGTTCTTC
>JBOFIT010000136.1:0-5085 GCA_051650305.1 Cellulosilyticaceae bacterium | reverse complement strand
CCACCTTTTATAGAAGGTGAAGTTTTTTATCAGGTACTCCGAGAGAGCAGCAAGTCTATGCATGAGAGGATCAATGCGTACGAAAAGATGCAGCTTGACTACAAGGAGTATATCGAGGGGTGGATTCATGAGATTAAGACACCGATAGCAGGTATTAAGCTCATCACTGAGAATAATGATGCACCGGAGCTTAGTAAAGTGGCAGAAGAAATGAAGAAGATAGAAGGCTTTGTGGAGCAAGCACTCTACTATGCTAGAAGTAATGATGTACAGAAGGACTATATCATTAAGCCTTTTAGTATCCGACAAGCAGTGATGGAAGTCCTCAAAAATAATTCACGACTTATGATTCAAAAAGGTATCTTTCCTGCGATGGAAGGACTTGATGAAGTGGTGTATAGTGACTATAAGTGGTTAGTTTTTATCCTCAACCAACTGGTGAGCAATAGTATTAAATACACCGAGAAATCAAAGAGTACCCTTAAGATAGAAGCAGTTAAGATGCCACACAAGATCGTACTGACACTAGCAGACGAAGGTGTAGGCATTGATGAGAAAGAACTAAGTAAAGTATGTGATAAAGGTTTCACAGGAGAGAAGGGGCGTAAGTACAGAGAGGCTACCGGCATGGGCTTATACCTAAGCAAGAAACTTTGTGAGAAGCTAGGCGTTGGTATGGAGATTCAGTCTACCCTAGGTGTAGGAACGACTGTTAGCTTAATTTTTCCACTGAGTCGATTAGAAGCAGAGTAAGAGGGCAAGATAGTAAAGGAGGCTATCTTGCCTTCTTTGCGTTATCTTACAAGACTGTAAGACAAGTGTTAGAGAAATCAATAAGAGAAATAGAGCGTATGCGATACAATAAGCTACAGATAAGCCAATACGGCAACAATGATTGAAGAAGATGAAGGAGCAGTTCATATGGAAAAGCTATTACAAGTGAGCAATATAGAAAAATACTATGGCAATAAAGCGAATCTGACAAAAGCCATTAATCATATTTCTTTTGAAGTAGAGAAAGGTGAATTCGTAGGGATTATGGGGCCATCAGGCAGTGGAAAGACGACGCTTCTTAATTGCATCGCTACATTAGACCAAGTGACCACAGGGCACATCTTGATTAATAATCAAGACATCACTGCCTTAAAAGCCAAGGCATTAGATGACTTTAGAAAAAAAGAGTTAGGGTTTATCTTCCAAGATTTCAATCTACTAGATACCCTTACTGGCTATGAAAACATTGCACTAGCCCTTACTTTACAGCAAGTAAAGGCTGGTGAGATTCATAAGCGTATCACAGAGGTTGCAAAGAAGCTAGGCATCGAAGAAGTGCTAGAGAAGTACCCTTACCAAATGTCAGGTGGACAAAAGCAGCGTATCGCTTCTGCCCGTGCCATGGTCACAAGTCCATCTCTTATACTGGCGGATGAACCTACAGGTGCGCTGGATTCCAAGTCATCTAGACGACTACTAGAATCCTTCGAAAATCTCAATAAGGAGCTACAAGCAACGATTCTTATGGTTACCCATGATGCATTCACTGCCAGCTATGCTAGCCGTATTCTCTTTATCAAAGACGGCAAGATTTTCAATGAGCTGATAAGAGGAAACGATAGTCGTAAAGTCTTCTTTAATCGTATTATGGATGTGATTACGCTACTGGGGGGTGACATGGAAGATGTATTTTAAGATGGCATTACGCAATGTAAGGAAAAGCTTTAAGGATTATAGCATTTATTTTTTAACTTTAACTTTTGGCGTATGTATCTTTTATTGTTTTAACAGTATTACAGACCAAAAGGCTATGACTGAGATTGGTGCACACCAAGCAATCTATGTTGAGATGCTGAAGAATATCCTTTCAGGGGTATCTGTCTTTGTATCCATCATTTTGGGAAGTTTGATCTTGTACGGCAATAGCTTTCTCATTAAAAGACGAAAGAAAGAACTTGGCGTTTACCGCATCTTAGGCATGAGTAATCGTAAGATTGCACAGATGCTTTTTATAGAAACCATATGTGTCGGGGTAGCGGCCTTAGGTGTAGGGCTTCTACTAGGTGTAGCTGTCGGGCAAGGCTTGTCTGTCTTTACCTTGAAGCTTTTCACCATGGATATAAGCCACTATGCTTTTGCTGTATCAGGTGCGGCGATGGTCAAATCCATCCTTTACTTTGGCATCATCTTTATCATCGTGATGTGCTTCAATGCACTGAGTTTATCCAAGCACAAAATCATTGATTTACTTTACGCTTCAAAGAAGAATGAAGTCACAAAGGTGAAGTCATCGCTTGTGACAGTAGTAGGCTTTATACTAAGCATCCTTTGTCTTCTAAGTGCTTATGTCGCAGGAAAGAAAGCAGGCATTAATCCAGAAGATCCTTTGTTTGCAGGAGCTATTGTACTAGGGGTGCTAGGGACTTATGGCTACTTCAAAAGTCTCACAGGGTTTATCACAGGGATAATGAAGAAAAGTAAGCGTATTTATTTTAAAGAGCTTAATATTTTTACTATCGGGCAGATCAGTAGTAAGGTGCATACCCATGTGGTCTCAATGACTGTTATTTGTTTGATGCTTTTTATGACTATAGGTGGCTTAGCTACGGGCTTAAGTTTTAAGTATACACTTGAAAAAGGCCTAGAAGAGACGACACCTTATGATGCTTCAGTTGAGAGTTACTTAGCCGAAGACGAAATGATGGCTATAGAAAAATCACTAGCAGTGTTAGGGGTTACGTTTGATGAGAGTGAGGCATATGCCAGTTATCATTTATATAGAACAGGTATGAATTTAATGGATTTAGTACCAGTAGGGATGGTGCCAAGTAAATTTCAAAGGATAGCTGTAGATATAATGCCGGTCTCTGAATTTAATGCCATACGTACACTGATTGGCGAAGAAAGCATACACCTAGCAGAAGATGAAGTACTTCTGACAAGTAATCAAAAAGAGATTATAGAAAGATTTAATGAAGTTATCCCACATAATCCACTGATGCAAGTGGAAGGAAAAGCGTATAGATACAAAAACAATGAAGTTATGAATGTAGCGGTATCTAGTACAGGTTTTGCAAGTAACTTTGCTACTTTGATTGTTCCTGATTACATGGTAGTAGCGTTAAAACCCTTTGTAGTAGGGATGAATATTGTATATGGTGAGCAGGACCCAGTAGCTTCAGAAGCGAAGTTTGCTGAAGTATTTGAAGGTTATCGTAATGGAAAATATAAAGGTGAAAAAATTGACTATAATGCAATAGGGTTTGTAAGTGGCTATACAAAAGCACAGATTTATGCCGAGAACCAAAGTATGACAACGGTGATTCTTTATGTAGGTATCTACCTAGGTATTGTCTTTCTTATATCCAGTGCAGCCATACTTGCACTTCAGCAGCTTTCAGAAGCAAGTGATAGTATCGAACGCTATGATGCACTAAGAAAGATAGGAGCATCACGTAAGCTTATCGATAAGACAATCTTTATACAGACCGTTATCTACTTTAGTGTGCCACTGATTCTTGCCTTAGTACACGCAGTAGTAGGTATCGATATTGCCAATGACTATTTAAGTATGTATGGGAAGCCAGACATCGGGGCAGCTTCTATGCTGACACTAGGGATTTTAGTGGTGGTGTACGGTGGCTACTTCTATACAACGTATACAGGCTATAGAAATATCGTTCATCACAAAATAAAGTAAACAAAAAAGAGGCAATCCAACTTGAGTGATCAAGATGGATTGCCTCTTTTTGCTATTTATGAGTCGTCAATGAATCGTCACCAGTCATGAGCTGTACCTGAGTGAAAAGCTTGTGTGCAAAACTCATAACGACAGAGCGTAGAAGTTCACTTTCGGCTGTTGTCACCATAGCAGAACTAGGATACGAGAAGTCTCTGGTATCGAAGGCTGCTTCTAAAGCTTTCTCCACTTCAGTGCAGAAGTAGTCGTAAGCCGGCTCGATAGGTGAATGCTCGATTTGGATACCGATCAAGTAGCAAATCTCATGTAAGGTGAAGACTTGCTTTAAGAGGCATACCACCATGAGATAGGCCATATGTTTCTGGGTGTATTTTTTATCGCGTGGTGGCGATACGATTTTTTGCTTCACATAGTTATTAAGCATAGTTGGTGTCAATAATTTTTCGTTTGTATGAACCGTTAGTGGTTGCAGGACATCTTCTAAGTAGGCTATGACTTGCTCTTTGTATAAAGGCACAGCAGGGAGCTCATGAAATCTAGGAAGATGGAATGTTGAAAGCGCCATAAGTACCTCCTGAAGTTTTAACTTAGTATAGCATGTTTCTTAATCCATTGTATAGCCACGCAGCCTGGACCACCTTGAGTAGTGAATACAGGGCCTAGAAGTGTGGTTTCAATATCAGCATCTGGGAAAGCAGCTAAGATGACTTCCTTAGCTTCAGCAGCTAAGTCTTCTTTTAAGGCGTGACAAATATAGATTTTATGATTTGAATCCACACCATCAGCTGTCATAGCAGCACAGATTTTTTGGATAGCTTTCTTAAAACCGCGTGTAGCAGCAAACTTTTCTAAAGACGTGCTGTCTTCAGAAAGGGTGGTAATAGGTACTAGCTTAATAAGACCACCAATCTTTCCAGCAAGAGGTGAGAGTCTACCACCACGTACGAGATAGTCAAAGTCATGAGGGATGAGGTAAGACTTTGTATGATTCATAGCAGTATGTACTTCGGAAATAATCTCTTCTTTGGACTTGCCGGCTTTTACTAAAGCTTGTGCTAAATCGACCAAGTAGCGATGTGGTCCACAGAGTGTCTTTGAATTAATAACATGGATACGACTAGGATTAGCATCCATTTCTTTTGCCATACAAGCTGACTGGTAAGTACCAGAAAGTCCATCTGCCATGGAAATATTGATAAGCTCATGGTCAGGGTAAGCATTGTACAGGTCTAGTACCTCGCCGATAGATGGCTGAGAAGAAGTAGGTATATGCCCTTGGTTGATGATATCGATAAATTCTTTTGTATGAATCTCTTCGTATTCTTTATAAGTCATATTATTAATCGTTACGGATAATGAGGCGATAGCCACACCGTTTGCTAAAGCTTCGT
>JBOFIT010000135.1:0-1567 GCA_051650305.1 Cellulosilyticaceae bacterium | reverse complement strand
CGTCTTTACTTCTGATAAGTTCTCTCATGACCGTGACTGCACGCTCCTCGAAGATTTCATCTGCATCAAGGAAAAGAATCCAGTCTGGATTGGTACTGATGGTCTCGAACCATTGTTGCTTACGTACTTCTGTCTCATTGGCAAACTTAGACTGATCGTTAGTAATCAGTGTCAACTTATCCCCAAGTATCGCCTTACAGATCTCACCTGTGCGGTCTGTACTACCATCATCGATAATGACAGCACGATCGATATAGGCATTGGCAGCTTTTAGCATACGTTCTAAATATCTACCTTCTTCGTTTTTCACAATCATAGAAAGAGTGATGGTAGGCTTCTCTTGAATCTTCCGTACAAGGGGTGTCATCTGAAGTGGCAGACGCTCCTCTGTCTCGAAGTGATTGATGCGGAATTTACCGTCTACTTGCTGTTCCATCACACAAGTTGCTTTATACTCTTCATAGTAGCTAAAGCCTTTTTTAAAACCATTGTTACAGTATTTAATTTGGCAGCCCACTCGTGTATGGTCTCCACCAATGGACATGGTACACTCCATCACATTGCCACGATTGATGAGTTTCTGTTTCTCTACCCGTACCCTGTTTTCTTGAAGTTTATCCAGCTGCCTGTTCCCTTCTTCTTCTACAAAGTAAGGCATAAAGCTTGTATCTATCGGTGCTTCATACGTATAAGTCAGTAGGCGATTCACCCCTTCTACCACTTGGTCAAGTACACGGGTACCTAGTACTTCATTTTCTCTTTGGGCATGGCTTGCCTTGTAGGCATCTAAGCCTTCTAAGTTTTCACTACGATAAATGTGGTACGCTGGATAGTACGTATCTACGAAAAGTTCTAACCCGAGTGCTACTGCACGTATACAGAAGTGTCTATCTTCTCCCCAGAAAGAGACATTGTACACATCTTTAAAGTTGACCCCTGCCAAAAGTGCACGGCGACTCATAAGGGTACATGCTCCAAGCCCTCCTACCCTATAAACCCCTGGCTTACGAAGCATCTGGATAAACTCTGTGTTTTTCTTGATGAGGTCTTCTTCGGAAAGCCTTACATTGGACTTATCGGTATGGAAAGAATAAGCATCTTGCATCCATACCTGTGGCATCTCTTGTTGATTAGGCCCCCATTGGGTCCAAAAAATATTAGATACAATATCCTTCTCATCACTTATAAGCTGCTTAAAAGTATTTGGGTGTAGGACGATATCTGAGTCCACAAGGAACAAATAATCATAGCCTTCTTCTCTCGCTACTTCAATCATCTTATCCTTAAAAAGTGCTACTTTTTGTACCATATCTTCTGTCCATCTATGGGTAAAATCATCTGCTATGTATTTGCTCCTATTTTCTCCGTCTAAAAGGGTAACACCATGATTTTTTGCTTCAAATACTCTTAGAAGTGCCTTAGATGCGACTTCCTCATTATCATCCACAAACAAATAATCTACTTCTAAATCTTTCTTATCTACTTCTTCTAAAGAAGTTAAAAATGCCTCTAAAATCTCTGATTTCTGGCATATAGGACTCCCTACTAACAGTCGCTTTTTCTTTTC
>JBOFIT010000134.1:0-3438 GCA_051650305.1 Cellulosilyticaceae bacterium | reverse complement strand
GACAACTCATTAAGAAATATCGTCTAGACCAAAACATGAGCCAAGAAAGCCTTTGTAAAGGCATCTGCGCCATCTCTTATCTTAGCAAAATTGAAGCTGGCCTAGTCACTGCAAGTCCTGATATTATCTCCTTACTCTTTGATGCACTCCATATTTCTTACATTACAGATGAAACCTTCTTAGCCGAAGGTAAAGATACCTTAGTTGCATTCTTTAAAGCTTACTTCTTCCAGTACATTGATGAATGCCAGCGCCTTTTCAATATACTTTTAGTAGATGAGCCCAAGTATCTTTCATCACCACTTATGCTCGACTACTTATTTGCTAAAGCTTTCGAAGCTTCATGGCATACGCCTTCTGATGCCCTATCCCTTATACACGACTTATCTAGCTATGAATCAACTTTAGATGAATCCAAACACTACTACTTACTTTTCCTTCAAGGTAAACTTCATATGGATTTAAAAAGAGACTATGACCAAGCTATCTCATTCTTTTCTCAGGCCAATAATCTACGTCAAACATCACCTGGTCTTGCCTTACTTTCACTTTGCTACTTCTTTAAAGGTCAGTATCCTCTTTCTATCGATATGAACGAGTCTGCCTATAAACGTGCCATTGATGAAGGCAATATCAGTTGGGCTCTTAATATCTGCCTTACTCAAGCCGGCTCTTATAGTAATATGAAAAACATCTACTTAATGCTTAAGTATTATGACCGTGCACTTAACCTCTGTGAAGGCATTGGCGACTTAAAGTATAAAGAAGATATCTACTATAATTTAGGCGCTACCTTCCTTACACTTAAAGACTATGCTAAAGCTCTGTCTTATTGCCTTCATTCCCTTGCTTTAGCACGGGTTAATCACCGTGAACACATCTCTCTTTATCATAAATTAGCGCTTATCTATCTCGAGATTGGTAATAAAGAAGAGGCATCCTCTTATCTTACCCTTGCCTTTGAAGCTCTAGCTAAAGACGAAGAACACCAATTTAGTGCCATGCGTAAATCCCTAGATATTGTAGCTATACGTGTAGAAGACCCGAACTACTTATATAATCCACTTTACCTAGAAACGCTCGAGTACGTCTATAATCACATTGAGAAAGAACTTCACTTTGGTTTCAAACAGTTCCACGGTGATTATCTTATCACTTGCTACAAAGCAAATAGACGTTACAAAGACGCCTTACGTGTCACTGAAGAACTTTATGTTGAACAAGCTTATTTTCTTACATAACCAGGTTTTAAAGTTCACTTAAACCGATGGTTTAACTAAAATTTTCATCAAAAACTCAAAAAAGCTAGGATTCTCATCCTAGCTTAATGTTTTCTTCTTTTACCATTTTTAAGATAGCTTCCCAAAGCAAGTGCTCTGTCACTCTCAGCTTTCTTGGTTCACACAAATATCTGATACTGAGTACCACTTTACCACCCTTAAATTCTGTATAAATAATAGGTGTCACATTATTAAAGTAGATAGCTGTATTCTTTTCTAATGCCTGTATCTGTGCTTTTGCCTCTTCTACGATTTCACCTATATGAACCTCTAAGATTTCATATATCTTTTCCTTTACCTTTTCCCAATCATATTCTTGATCGATGGTCATCGTAAGTTCATTCCATATAAAATTAAAGTCTTTTTCATAATTAGCCATAGGTATGCTGAACACCTGTAAATTAGGTATCTGAATAATTCTTCCTGTGCTTTGCTCACCTGTATTTCTATTCCCTACTTCTAGAATATTAAAGTGTAGCATCTTTACATCTACCACATCCCCTATATTTTCCCCTACCTGTATGCGATCTCCGATTTTAAAAGGTGCTGCCCAGAGAATATAAATCCAGCCTATCATATCTACTAATAAATCTCTCAGTGCAAAAGCTACCCCAGCTGTTAAAACCCCAAACACCGCTATTATGTACTCTGAAGAATCATTCCATATCACAAGCAACACAATGACTCCTAGAGCTATGTACGCAGAACTCATTAGTTTCTTCGCTGCAAATTGTCTAATCTGATTCGGATGTCTCCTACAGACAATCTTTACTGTTATATATCTTAGAATCAACAGAATGAGCAACGCAATAACTGTATAAACCAAGTTGTCCACTATCGATGGATTCCCTATCACTTTCACTTTTATCCACTCCTCTAGAATATCAATCATCTTCATTCCCCTTCTCTCCTGTATTATAAGTTTATACTACACTACATCTAATTATGCGTAAAGAAAAAGAGCCTTTCAGCTCTCTTTAAGACTTCTTGCTCCCTACAAATTCAAAATCACTTAAGATGACTTTAGTTTGAGACCTTCTATCCCCTTCATTTGTAGTAAATACATTTTTTTCTAGTCTTCCAATTACGAATAGCTTTTCACCCTTTTGAACATGCTCTGCAAGTACTTCTGCTTTCTGTCCAAAAGCTACTACATCAAGGAAATCAGTATGCTTCTCTTTGCCCTTATAATTGTGTACCGCCAACGTAAATTGTGTGTAATTTCTACTACCATCCTTAGACTGTCTAAGCTCTAGATCATCTGTCAAATTGCCCATTAATGTTACTTGATTCATACAAACCTCCTAAATTTTTTTAGAGTTTTGACAGGTTATCCTTTATTTATTCAATTTCTATCCGTTTTAGCATATTTATATTCTATTGGCACATACTAATTTCAACTTAATATACAAAGGAGTCATACTTATGAAAAAACACACATCACGTTCTATCTCACTGCTTTTATTAATCCTACTTTTAGGATTTGCTACTCTAGGTGCTACCACTCTTTTCAAACCTATTCGTGCATCTATCAACAAAAACTACACCTACAGTCTTGATGGCAAACAAATCCTAAAAAACAAACCAATGATTCTCTATAAAGGCCAGTATTATGCACCAATCGATAGCCTAACAACTGCACTTGGTTATAATATCGCCCTCCAAGAAGATCAGGCACTTATTACAACACCTGGTAAACCTAGTGATAAGACAACCACCCTTGATAACGCAGTTATTACAGCCATCGACTTTGCCTCTAACCAACTCACTATCTATCCAAAAGGCAAACCAAATAACGCTAACAATCAAATCGTTCTTAATATCACTCCAAATACCATCATTACAGACAAACAAGGTAATATGTATGATATCACAGCCTTAACAACAGATATGGTACTTCAAGCTACCTACTCTTCTGCAATGACAATGTCTATTCCACCTCAATCAACAGCTATTAAGCTTGTGATTCAAAGCGTTCCAAACTTCATTCAACCTCGCTAATATAAAAGCCCCCATTTTGGGGGCTTTTATATTAATTATCGTCGTCGTTGTCGTCATCTGAATCGTTGTCGTTGTCGTCGCCATCTTTATCATCATCTACATCATCATTTAAATCATCTTTATCATCATCTAAATCATCTTTATCATCATCTAAATC
>JBOFIT010000133.1:0-9096 GCA_051650305.1 Cellulosilyticaceae bacterium | reverse complement strand
TCTTGCCTTTTATGACTTGCTCTATATTTTCTATCAGCTTTTGTATAACTTCCTGATGTTTCTCCATGCTTACCACCCCTTTTTTACACTTGCCTTCTTCTTAGTTTATTCCTCTACCCCCACAATGTATCCCTATCTTCGCTTTTACTTTGACAACCCTAAGTTCTTTCATGTATACTTTATGTAAACGCAAGGAGGTAGATTATGACCAAACCAACAAAACCAAAGAAAGCCCCGCGTCGTTTAGTACCTATATTACTCACCACATGGTTGTTATTATTACTAGGCGCAGGTCTTTTTGTGAGTAATATTTACATACAAGTCAATAAACACGACGGCCTTTTTGCTTCGTCTATTTCGATTAACGACACACCTATCGGAGGCTTAACCCGTACTGAGGCCACCAAGATGCTTACGGAGACTTTTATCCAGCCTTTTCTTAAGCAAACAGTAACCCTTATAGACCCTAATAGTACAACACCACTTACTTTAACTTATGAAGAACTAGGGGTAACCTATAACTTAGATACTTTACTAGATAAAGCAGATGCTTCAAGTAGTGAAGGGACCTTCTTTGAGCGCTATCAGCTCATCAAGAAAGGCTTATCGACACCTCTTCACCTGACACTTACGCCAACTATTGATGAGGCAAAAATCGAAGCACTCCTCGCTCAGCATACGGATGCTTTTTATCAAGCACCTATAGATGCTACGATGAAACGTATCAATAAAAGCTTCACCTTTACGTCTGAAGCATCTGGACATAAGCTGGATACTGAGGCTCTTAAACTTCAGATGATGGAAGGTTTGAAAACTAATGCTTCTTTTGAAGTGACTGTTCCTCTTTTAGAAGTAGCGCCTACTTATACCGTAAGCTACCTAAAGGAACTTCAGACACCTCTTGCTAGCTTCTCCACACGCTACAACAATGCGGATACTTTACGTAACGAAAACATTCGCCTTGCTTCTCTAAAGATCAATACGCTTCTTATGCCTAATGAGAAATTCAAGTTCTCTGAGCAGTTAGAACCAATTGATGTAGCTTCTGGTTATCAGTATGCAAAAGTCATCGCTAACGGTAGCTTTGAAGAAGGTCTAGGGGGTGGTATCTGTCAAGTCTCCTCTACACTTTATAATGCCATTATTCAGACTGACTTAGATATCTATATGCGTCGTAATCACTCACTTCCTGTGAGCTATACCCCGCTAGGTTTGGATGCTACTTATGCTACAAATAGCGTAGACTTCCAATTCATCAATAATTCAGGGCATCCCCTTTATGTGGAAAGCTACACCGAAAACAATCAGGTGTTTGTCACCCTTTATGGACACCAAAGCTTCAAGCCTGATTATACGACGAAGTTTGAATCTATCATCGAAGAGGAAATCCAACCAGGTGCACCTCGCTACGAAGATGATCCGACACTTCCAGTAGGTAAAGAAGTTCAGAAGGCTTATCCAAAGCCTGGCTATAAGGTGACCGTTTACAAGTATTACTATAAAAATGGTGAGCTTATCAAAAAAGAAAAGCTGAATACCAGTAAGTATAAACCTCAAGTAGGCATCATCCGCCGTGGTACGATGGCGCCTACATCTCCTACCAGTCCTACTTCCTAGGGCTGGTATTTTTTTACGTGCTTCATTCCTTCCACCTGACCTTCCCTTTACTTATTCACTCAAAAAAAAAGAGGATGACTCGTCTTTCTCTAGTCATCCTCGACACCTATTTCAATTTCCTCTTTGTACTATTCATAGTTGTTCTATTTCTTCCAGTGTTAGCCCTGTAGTAGCTTTGATGATTTCTGGGTTGACACCTGCTTCCTTTAGCCCTTTAGCAATTTCTCTCTTTTCTTGTTCTCTTCCTTGTTCTCTTCCTTCTTGGAATTTTTCTCTGTCTCTCTCTAAAAGTGTCATGTATTCCACCTCCATCGATTTATCTTCTTTTAAATATTTTACTTTCTCATTAATTTCTTTTACCAATTCGCTATTTGAAGCGTTTGCAACTTCATCTGTTGATTGCTCAATATACGTTAGAAATTCTAACATTTCTTGATCTATATCATCCATTGTTCCTTGAGTATTTAGAAAAAGCTTTGTCGTCTCATCACCTAGGACCAAATCCATATCCTCATTACATCTATTCTCAAAGGTATAAACATGCCTTCCCTTCTTAGATAATTATACTCGGTTTTATCATCCATTATAGGTTGGTTATAACCTCTTCTATTGCTATTATTCTATCATATTTCTTTAACTTTCAATATACAAAAAAAGATCTTTGTCTATTCTATCAATTCTATCCCCACCATTTTCATCAAGTACCTGGCATTGGTTGTGGTAGAAGGACCTTCCTTCAGTGTATAGTCAAACAGAATCTCTTTGTCCTTATAGCTCTCAGTAAAATGATAATTGCTAATGGTACCTTCTGATGCCAGTGCACATAGTTCTAAATCGTGAGTGGTAATAGCACCTATAGCACCTTCTTTTAGTGCACCTTTCACCACACTTTTGGCACCTATAATGCGGTCTACTGAGTTGGTACCTCGAAAAATCTCATCTATTAAAAAGAAAACTTGCTCCGAATTTCTCGCCTTCTCCACAATCATTTTAATACGGGTAAGCTCAGCATAGAATGTGGATATACCATTGGCCAAATCATCTCTTATACGCATGGATGTACATAATTCAAGGCGACTACATCCCATATACTTTGCAACTACAGGTGCTCCTGCATAAGCTAATACCATATTGACCCCCATGGTTCTTAAAAAAGTAGTCTTCCCAGACATATTAGAGCCTGTAATGACAAAAACTTCATTGTCTAAGTTAAAATCATTGCATACTCTCTTGTCTTTTGGAATAAGAGGATGTCCGAGTTTTTTGGCTTCTACATACTTACCTGTTTCTGTAATCATTGGGAAGCTGACTTCTTCAAGATGCCCTAGTACACTTAGACTTACCATACTTTCTATCTCACCAATAGCCTGTAGCCAACTTTCTAAATGATTGCCATAAGCCTTACGCCATTTCTCAAGTTTGAAGATAATTTTCAAGTCCCATAACCATACTGCATTGAGTGGGATTGCCACAATAGGCTGATACGCAAAATTAGCTGCATTCACCAGACTCTCCAGTGCCTTCATCGCTTTTCTTGCATCACTATCTTCTGTTCTAAGTACTTCTACCCGCTCTTGTAGATAGTCACTCTTGAACTGTTTCTTATACAGTTTCTCAATAATATGTTTATAAATGGCCATATCATACAGCATGGCTGAAAGCATACCTTTAGTCTCACTGATCTTGCCTAGCAATATCACTTGTACCAAATAGTTGAGTATCATACCACTTATACCGAGGACGCTCAACCATCCTATATTTGCTATATAACCTATAACCAATACCCCTACTAAAACATACGGCACGCCATAAATAATTTTCTCTATACTGTTATTGCCTAAGAAATGTGTTGTTTCTTTTGCATATGCAAGTAGTCTTGTAGGATTTGATTTGACTTCTTTTCGCTTGCCTACAATGCCCTCTAATTCTTGGCATACATCCAAATCTCCCATTAATTCTTGGATGGCTTTTTGTCTTTCACCTAACACTTCTTCTGTGTATGAACTTGTAAGCAGTGCATCTTTTAATGCCATTCTACCATGCCATGTATGAGTGGTATTAATCTTCTGAAAAAGTGAACTAGGCCCCAATATATCTAAATCATAGGCATAAGGATGTTCTAGGTCGAGCATTTCCTCTCCGGTATCTTCAAATGTCTTCCATTCTTCTGTCATACGCATAAGATACTTCTCATTTATTTGCTTAAGTCCTTCATAATAGTCCATTTGCTCCTTGATATTTTGATGTTTTTTCAGAAGCCAGAAAAAGCACCCTACACTTAGAATAAACCCTGCACCTGAAGCTAGTTGGTACGTGCCTTTACTTAGAAGATACCCCATACCTATTCCAACCATTAGTACCAAAAGCCTTATATTTGCAATGATTGTATATTTTTTGTGATAGATTTTAAACTGTTCTTCACTTTTTTCAATACGTCGTCTAAAAATCGTCTCCATCCTACACCTCCTTCTTTTACTCAAAAAACCTGTAGTCTACTTAGTTAGTATACTACAGGTTTTTTCATTCATCTATGCCCTATAAACGAATCGGTAAAATTTGATTGTAATCTTCTATCGTACCATCATTTAAGCAGCACTCGATGATTTGTCTGCCTAATGGATGGAGGTCTTCTGTAAGGTACGCTTCTAGCTCTCTCTTAAAGAAATCACCAAGTATCGTAGCACCTTTGTCATACCCTTCTTCACCAACTTCTGGTTGAAGGTGTGTTCTTAAAAGTACTTTTGGTAAGTCCATACCATCTACCTTTAAGTTTCCTAATGTATAGCCAAGTAGTGGGCAACGTGATGCTTCTAATTGCTCAGGTACAAACTTCACGCTACCTCTTCTTGCTAAGTACTCTCTCGCAATCCACTGAGACATAAAGCCTACTTCATAAGCACCAATATGCTGGTTTGGAATGAGGATGTAACGTGTGCTTGGTGTATTTAAGATTTGCTCTAAAAGGATATTGGCTTGGTCTACTCTTTTACCCGTAGCAAATGGCCAATAAGATCCTACACCTTCACTCTTCATCCCTTCACTGTCTAATATACTTGGATTTGCATGTCCTCTTGGTGCTACGAGACGCCATAACCATGCTAGTGCTGGTGGTAAGATGTGGAACATCCCCATAATCCCGTAACTTGGCTCTTCTTTGGTACAAAGCGGTGTACGTACACCAAAGCTACGTACATCTACTTCTACTGCTTCATCGATGATATTTGGAATAAGTCTTCTTGGCATAATGACACGTGGGTTTGGACATGGTTTACCCAGTTCTTCATCCATCGTATGCTCCCAGATTAAACAAGTAGCATCTGGTGTTGCTTGCATATTTAAGAATACAAGTGGTTCTTTTGTATGGATGCACATTTTTTCATAATGTGGGTCCATACCATACTCGGTGATATGGTTGACACGTAAGAACCAGCCATCTTCACCATCTACTACCACAAGCTTTCTGCTCTCACCTTGTAAGCTTGGATGACACATAGCCATATCATCTGTCACTGGCTGAAGCTGACAACTTGCATTAAGCTCGATGTATGTCTTATCTTTCGTTACTTTGTTTTTTGCAAGAAGGAGATGGCCTTCGCTATCTTTGTGGATTTGCTCTGCCATTTCACTTTTACCACCGCCGCTTGCCCCTTCATGCATGATGGTTAATACATTCTCATAAGGTGTGATTACTTTTACTGTAGATGCATGAAGAGTTGTCCATCCTTCTTGCTCTCCGATATTCAGTAATACCCCATAAATGCCTTTTTTAGCACTTGGTCCTGGATATAAGTTATAAGAAAAGACTTCATGTCTTTCTTCTAGACGATTATGTACCACCACTTGCTTACCTTTGTAATGTGTATGTCTAAAAGCTGGCGCCACATAGACAATAGCTTTTGGATGGAAGCCTTCACGTACCTCTTCCGCTGATACAAAGCCTTGTAAGTCTGCTAAAGCAGCTGCAAAGAAACTGGCATTACGTGGTCCTACAAGCAACGCTTCATAACCATATTTATGCCCACCTGCCATAAATGGCATCACCACAAGTTCTCTTTCTTTCAGCCATTCAAAAGTAGCTTCTCTTACTTCATCAAAATCTGTACCATAACGTTCTTTATAAGTCACCTTATCTGTTGGTTTGTTGTCCGAAATCACCATACAGTCTGGATCTCTTCTTCTCATATACATTTCTTTATAATTAATGGCAATACCATTTTTACACTTCACAACTTCTGCTTCTACGACGTTTCCTTTACCTTCAACCTCATAAGAAACTTCAAAGACTTTATTGTCCTTTTCTCCCATGGCAAGCTCCAGCAGATTCTCTCTACTTTGTGGCACAATGACACTTGTACACTCACCTAATAATGTTTTTAATTCCCCTGGTAAAATAATATTTTCTAAAATATTTAGCATATCCTCATCTCCACTCGTGTTAGTAAATTATCAGAATTTTAATTTTTTAAATGTTTTAATTTCATATTGTAGCTTTATAATAACTTATTCCCTGTTTATTGTAAACATTTTAATGTAAACTTGCATAATTATTTTTTTATCATTCTTTTTAAAGAATTTTCTGTTATTTTTAACCATAATAAAAGCCTAGTACATTTTATTATGTCTTAGGCTTTTATACTTTAATAAATATATGAATACGGATTAATTGGCTTGCCATTTTTACGAATCTCAAAGTGTACATGGTTTCCTGTGGAATTACCTGTACTTCCTACTGCCGCAATTTTTTGGCCTTTAGATACTTTTTGTCCTACTTTTACATTCAGCTGACTATTATGTGCATAGTAAGTCTGATAGCCATTACCATGGTCAATCATAACTAATTTACCAAAGCCACCACTGTTATACCCTGAGTAAATAACTGTGCCTGATGCTGATGCATAAATAGGTGTTCCTGCTGAAGCTGCAATGTCGATACCACGGTGGTAGCTTCCCCATCTACTACCATACTGTGAGCTAATGCGCCCCTTACCATTGAGTGGATGCATAAACATACCTTTTTTAGCTGGTGTTACCACATTTGTATTTTTGGGTTTTTCTTTGGTTCCATAGGCGATAATTTTCGTCACTGGTTCTCTTAGCATCTTTTCGTCTAGATGGGTTCTACTTACTTCACGCCCATTCACTTTATCTACAGATACTGTAAGCTCCTTCACACCATCATTTCCTTCTTGCTTTACTTTCTCTTCGCCTTTGTAGATAGTCTTATCTTCTACGTACTCAATCTCTGCTGGGATGATTTCCTTGAAAATAGCGATTTCTGTCGTTGCGATAGATAAAATAGGATCCGGTGCCTCTAATTTGATTTCTTCACCAATTTGCATACGGGTTACATCTGTAATTTGAGGATTAATCTCTAAGATGCGATCCATAGTCGTCCCATGTGCCACTGCCACATCCCATACATTGTCCCCTGGGTTCATGGTGTAACGAATAACTTCATCTGTATTGGATAAAAGCACATCTGTCGCTTCTTCTTCTGTAAGAATAAGTGACTCGTCTACGTGTGCATAGCGCACTTCTACACGCTGACTAAAATCAAAAGCCTTATATTCTCTCTTAACTGTATCTGCTGGTGTGCCATCGGCTTTTCTTAAGATGGCACGATTGACCTCTCCTACGTGTACTTCTACTGGCTCTTCTTGTGCTGGCATTGCTGCTTCTACGATCAGTGCATTCTCTGGCTGAAGGGTCTCTGGCTGTGCCACTGGTTTTGAGGCTAGCTCTTCTTTCGTTACCACTTCTTCCTCAGTAGCTACTACAGCTGGTGCTACGCCTGCTTCTTCTGATGCGTCACCAGCTTCCTCTTCTGCTACTTCTTGATCTGTCGCATCAGTAGCTACACTATCTTCTACCTGCTCTCCTACTGCTACGTCTTCTTTTGGTTGTGGTCCATGAGCTAACTGTACCGTTGATTCTTTTGGTAATTGTAAAGCTGCGATTCCTTGTAGAATGCTTTCACTTATTTCCTTACTTTCTACGATAGCCTGTACTTTACCATCGATCAGAATCTCTACTGCTTGTACACCGTATGTAATCTTCTCTTTTAACTTTTGGTCAAGTGTGTCTTCAGTTGTTAAGTCACTTTTCTTACTATGTACTGGTTCTAATGTAAGTGTCTCATAAATAGCGATATCCTTACCTAATTTCTTCTCCAGCTTTTCGATGCTAGCTTTTACATAGTTTTCTGCTTCTTCTTTTGTCTTTACGATGCCTATCGCTTGTCCATCTACTTGAATCTCATAGGCGTTATTGCGTACGCCTACCCATACTAAAGCAGCAAGTATAACACCTGCCCCCGTTATATAATATATCTTTTTATTTTTTATATGTTCAATCAATGATGTCATTTATATACCCATCCTTATTTTTTTATTACCGTTTAATTCTATTACACAGTTGTTATGTAATTATTATGTATTTATTAACTCGTTTTAAATTATACCAAAGTTTGGGCATTATGTAAAGTTTCTAGGCGATTTTATGAGGCTGGTACAATGATTTGTAATGCTTCGGGTAGCACTTCCATTTCTACCTCTGTGGTCTCGATAATTTCACCATCCATATTCAGCTTGAAAACGTCATTACTTTTCACATGCACGTGCTGTGCTTTATACACTTTAACTTCTGTAGCACCTTCATGCTTCGCCTTAAAAAGCTTTGGAATGAGTTTTAAAATCTTCCTCAATTTTAATTGCTCTACCATATAAATGTGTGCCCTCGCATCATCCACCTGTGCGCTAGGTGCTATCTGTATACCACCCCCGTAGTACTTACCATTGGCGATGGCTAATAATAAAATATGTGTATCACACGTCTCTTGACCATCTAATACGATCTTTAAACGACTGGTCTTATAAAACCACAGCGTCTTAAAGATGCTCATCACGTACGCCAAATCCCCTTTAATATACTTCATCTTTTTGAACGCTGTCGCATTATAAACGACCTCTGCATCAATGCCAATCGAAGCGATATTAAGGAAGTACTTATCATTCATACGTACCAAGTCAACGCTCTCCCTCTTCCCCTTTAAAAGCTTATACAGTAATTCTTCATAATTACACTTTGGATAAATGGTGCGGATAAAATCATTGCCACTTCCAGCAGGTACGATAGCTAAAGCACTACCTGTTCCTATCATACCATTGACCACTTCATTAATGGTCCCATCTCCCCCTACAGCATAAACGATATAATCAGCCTTACTCGTATACGCTTTCACCAACTCCGTCGCATGCCCTCTACCTTTGGTCATCTCTATACGGTAATCCACCTTACCTTCTAAAAGTGGTTTGATTGCCTCCATATAAACTAAAGCTTTCCCCTTACCTGCTACTGGATTCACGATAAACAAATGTTTCATTTTCTTTTATCTCCCCTAGATGTTAATGTGGTGTTTTTTATATTTTATCATTTTTACACTCTAATTCACACTATTTTTACATCTAAGGTTTATTTTAT
>JBOFIT010000132.1:0-10415 GCA_051650305.1 Cellulosilyticaceae bacterium | reverse complement strand
ATAGGTGATGTTGGTGAGTAAGTAATCTAAAAGTGCGTCTACCCAAGGAGCACCTTCTGTATAAGCGGTGATAGTAGCTTCAATAGTAAAAGGATTCATATCTTGGAAGGCAATACGTTTAAGCATTGCTTCAAAACGTAAACGAAGTCCTTCGTTTTGGATGATGATATTGCCACAGGCCAAGATAGGCATGTTGAAGGTCTTGCCTGGAGAAGTACATACAAAGACTTGATTGGCGATGTGCTCAGGCATGGTTCCCATAGAAGTGAACTGGTGACCAGGATACACGATGTCTTGATGTATCTCGTCAGAGATGATGAGGACGTCGTGCTGTACACACAGTTCGCCCATACGCTTAAGCTCATCGTAAGTCCAGACACGCCCCACAGGATTATGAGGGTTACAGAGAATGAAAAGTTTGATAGCGGGGTCTTTGACTTTGGCCTCGAAGTCATCAAAGTCAATCTCGTAGTGACCATCTACAAGGCGTAAAGAATTAATGGCAATCTCCATATCATTCAGTAGTGGACCACCTTTGAATGGGTGATACACAGGATTTTGGACAAGGACCTTATCGCCAGGAGTTAAGAAACCTTGGCATACAAGGTCAAAAGTAGTCACGAGGTTTGGCGCAGGAACGATCCACTCGCGATGAATCTGCCATTGATGGCGTGTATACATCCAGTTGATGATAGCATCATAGTAGGCGTCTGGGGTGAATGTGTAGCCGTAAATACCATGAGCAGCACGATGGATGAGTGTTTCTTTGATACAAGGTGCTGATTCAAAGTCCATATCTGCTACCCAAAGAGGGATAGCATCAAGAGGGATGTTGTTGTAAGCCTTACTATCGTGTTTGTAGCAATGTGTATTGTCACGTGAAGGTGACGAATCAAAATCAAATAGCATGAGATAAACTCCTTCATATAGTAGAAATACAGTGTGTGACATTATTTTAGCATAAAAGATATGGGATTAAAAAGACTGTTTTGAAGTGGAAAGTTTACAAATAGAGGTAAAAAGTAAACATTCGTACAAAAGTAAGGATGCAGTCTATTGGTTAAATGTATCAAAAGAAAACCCGAAAATGTAAAAATATAATGCAAAAATGTAAACTTAAAAATAAAAGAAATGTATTTTAGCATAAAAAACACTAAATTAAGTTGATTTTTTGTTAGAAATGAAATAAGATTTATTTATATCTAGTGTAAATTTTATAGAATTAGAAAAAAAGACAAGTATAAAATGTTCAATATGTCTAAATGTATAAAATTTACAAATGGAAACTAAAATGTAAAACGCATGCTAGAAGGGGGATTACTGTTGGAAAAGAAAAAACGTTTTAAATTTACATTTACAAAAACAGACTGGGAATTAAGTATCTTGGCATTGCCAACATTTATATGGTTCGTGCTTTTTGCTTACTTACCGATGGCGGGGGTACTCTTAGCTTTTAAGGATTTCAGAAACACACCAAATGGTTTCTGGGATAGTTTTATGACTAGTAAATGGGTAGGGTTGAAGAACTTCGAGTTCTTATTTGCTTCAGATGAAGCATGGATCGCTATCAAAAACACAATCTTATACAATATCGTTTTTATCGTACTAGGAATTGTTGTACCAGTATGTTTAGCACTTTTACTTAATGAATTATTACAAAAGAGACTGGGTAAGTTCTTCCAAACTGTTATGTTCTTCCCACATTTCTTATCTTGGGTAGTTATAAGTTACTTAGTATTTGCATTCTTAAGTGCAGATAAGGGTTACGCAAACTACATGTTAACAAACATGGGAATGGATCCGGTGAGCTGGTACTCAGAAGTGAAAGCTTGGCCAATCATTATCATCTTCATGCATACATGGAAGACAATGGGATATGGAGCGGTTGTATACCTTGCTTCTATCGTAGGGATTGACAAGACATTTTATGAAGCAGCACTTATCGATGGGGCAGGTAAATGGCAACAAATCAAGTACATTACCTTACCATTACTTAAGCCAATCATGACCATTATGTTTATCATGGCAGTTGGTAGAATCTTTAATGCAGACTTTGGTCTCTTCTATCAGTTACCAAGAGATGCAGGTGCGCTTTATGCAGCAACAAACGTTATTGATACCTATGTATACCGTGCATTAATGGGTATGGGCGATGTTGGTATGAGTTCTGCGGCAGCATTATTCCAGTCAACAATTGGATGTATCACAATCATTACAGCAAACTGGGTAGTGAAAAAAGTAGACAACGACAACGCGATGTTCTAGGAAGGAGAAGGTTATGTTATTTAGAAAAAAGAAAATCGAAGATTTTCCAGATGCAGATAATAAATTTTTACAGGTTAACAAAAAGACTAACTTAGTTATTTTAGCAGTATTTATCATACTTGCATTATTATGTATCGTGCCACTTGGATTTGTAGTAATCATCTCTTTCACAAGTGAAGCTGCAATCAATGCAAATGGTTTCAGATTTATACCAGAAGAGTGGTCGCTTGGTGCGTACAAACACGTATTAGCAGATGGTGGTCTACTTATTCAAGCATTTATCAATTCAATCATTGTAACAGTATTAGGTACACTAGCAGGGCTTTGCTTTACAGCAACATTTGCTTATGTACTTGCTAGAAAAGAATTCAAGCTTCAAAAGTTTCTTACATATGTAATGCTTATTACAATGCTTTTCAATGGTGGTATGGTTGCACGTTATATGTTAATCACACGTGTACTTGACTGGAAAAACACATTACTTGCACTGATTATTCCAGGAGCTGTATCAGCTTTCAATATTATCGTTCTTAGAACATTCATTAAAACAACAGTACCAGATGAAATTATCGAATCTGCACGTATTGATGGTGCCAATGAATTCAAGACTTTCTTCCAAATTGTACTTCCAATTACAGTGCCAGGTATTGCGACAATCGGTCTCTTCCTTACACTTGCATATTGGAATCAATGGATGCCATCAATGCTTTACACAGATAAACCATCACTCTATACACTTCAATACTTATTGATGCAAATCGAAAGAAATATGCAGTTCTTATCTCAAAATGCAGATATGATGGGTGCAGGTTTCTTAGACTCAATGGCTAACTTACCAACAGAATCAGCAAAAATGGCCATTGTAGTTATTTCTACTTTACCGATTGCATGTGCTTATCCATTTTTCCAAAAATACTTCGTTAGTGGGCTTACTGTAGGGGCGGTAAAGGGATAAGAGGCAATATATATAAGTTTCACGAAATATCAAAAAAAGGTAATCATTTTAGAGGAGGATTTTACTATGTCAAAAACATTACGTTTATCAACACTTGCACTTGCATCACTTATGTTCGTGAGTGCGGCACTTACAGGATGTTCAGGTGGCAATAAAAATGAGGGAACAACTGGGGCACAAACAAGCGGTTCTAATAAAGAAGAAGGCAATAAAACAGAAGCACCAACAGAATTAGTATGGTATACAGTAGCATCACAAGCACCAGCAGATTTACAAAAGGTACAAGATGAACTTAACAAATACCTTCTAGATAAAATCAATGCAACAGTAAAAATCACAGCAATGTCTTATGCAGATTACAATGAAAAAATGCCAGTTATGATTAACTCAGGTGAAGCATTTGATATCTGTTTCACATCAAGCGGTGACAACCCATACGTTATGAATGCTTCAAGAGGTGCATTCCTTGACTTAACACCATACCTTGAAAATGAAGGTAAGGAAATGATGGCAGCTATCGATGAGAAGTTCTGGGAAGGTATCAAAATCGATGGGAAAATCTACGCTGTACCATCACAAAAAGAATTACCATGGGCACCTACATATAAGTTCTCTACAGAGCTAGTAGACAAAATGGGTATTGAATTACCAGCTATGATCTCAACTCTTGATGAGCTTGAGCCACTTTTAGCAAAAGCTAAAGAAGTTGCTCCAAACATTGCAACACTTGGTGTTAATAAAAATGGTTTAAAACCAGTATTCTACGCACCATTCGATATGCATGCAAGTGAAATGATTCCATCAGGTACAGCATACTATGGAGATGACATTTACAAAGTAATTAACCCATTAGAAACAGAATACGCATTAGAATTCTGTATGAAGATGAGAGAATTCTATGAAAAAGGATATGTACCAGCAGATGCACCTACAAATCCACAAAAACCAAAACCATCATTCGTAGACTTCGGTCACTACCAACCATACGCAGAGCAAATCTGGGAAAGAGCTGATAAGTATCCAGTATCTGTAGTACCAGTATCTAAGCCAGTAGCAGCTACAGGTTCTTCAATGGGTTCTATGCATGCAGTATCAGTAACATCTAAAAACCCAGGTAAATCTGTAGAATTCTTAAACTTAATGAATACAGATGCATACGTGAAAAACTTACTTACATACGGTATTGAAGGTGTACACTACGAAAAAACAGGTGACAACTCAATCAAGATGCTTGATAAGTCAGCAGATTACAAAATGCCATCTTACACACTTGGTAACCACTTCATTGGTTACACTGTAGATCCAGATCCAGCAGATAAATGGACACAATTCGAAGCATTCAATGATTCAGCAGATGTAGCACCATTATTCGGTTTCGCATTCGATGGTGAATCAGTGAAGAATGAAATGTCAGCAATCAAAAACCTTTGCCAACAATACTACTCACAAATCTTTACAGGTAGTGTAGCAGACGTTAAAGGTGTACTTGATGAATTCAATGGAAAATTACATCAAGCAGGTCTTCAAAAAGTTATGGATGAAATGCAAACACAAATCGATGCTTATGTAGCAGCGAACAAATAAATTAGAAATCAGGTAATCTAGGGGTTCGTAAACGAGCTCCTAGATATGAAGTAAAAGGAGTAGAAGTATGACAAAAATTATAGGCAATGCCCTTCCAAATATCCCTTGGCAAGACAAACCAGAAGGATGTACAGACGTTGTATGGAGATATTCAAACAACCCTGTAATCAAAAGAAATCACATTCCATCATCTAATAGTATTTTCAATAGTGCAGTAGTACCTTTTGGAGACGGCTTTGCTGGTGTATTCAGATGTGACAGTAAATCAAGAAGTATGGATATCTTCGCAGGATTCAGTAAAGATGGTATTGATTGGGCAATCAATCATGAGCCAATCGTATTCGAAGGTGAAGATCCAGAAATCTTAAATAGAGAATATCGTTATGACCCACGTGTATGCTTCATTGAAGATAGATACTACGTGACATGGTGTAATGGTTACCACGGTCCAACAATCGGTGTAGCATACACATTCGATTTCAAGACATTTACACAAGTTGAGAACGCATTCTTACCATACAATAGAAATGGTGTTATGTTCCCAAGAAAAATCAATGGTTTATACGGAATGGTAAGTAGACCATCAGATACAGGACACACACCATTCGGCGATATCTTCTACAGTCAATCACCAGATATGGAATTCTGGGGCAGACACAGACATGTAATGTCTACAATCAAAGGTGATGATTCAGCATGGCAATCAACAAAGATTGGTGCAGGCCCAATTCCTATCGAGACATCTGAAGGGTGGCTTATGATTTACCATGGTGTACTTAATAGCTGTAACGGATTCGTATATAGCTTTGGTGCAGCGATCTTAGATCTTGAAAAACCATGGATTGTCAAATACAGAACAAAACCTTACTTACTTTCACCACAAGAGTTATACGAGTGTGTAGGTGACGTTCCAAACGTAGCATTCCCATGTGCAGCACTTACAGATGCTGAAACAGGAAGAATTGCTATCTACTACGGATGTGCAGATACAGTTACAGGACTTGCTTTTGCACAAGTAGATGAACTTGTAGAATACATAAAGAATAACTCTCTATAAGAATTGATAAGTGTATAAAGTGTCTTTTGAAAAAGAGAGACTTTATACACGTTTTTGTATTTCTTTTATTTGAACCACTAACAATTACAGAGATAAGGTGAAGAAAATGATAACATTTGAGGGAAAACATCCGATTAAGTATGAAGTGATACAAAGTTTATTAGAAGAAATTGATTTTGACCAACAAGGATTTGAATACACAGTACAAGCTGAGAAGATAGAAGAAGGCTTGGAAGTTAACTTTGAAAACAATGCCATTACATTAGGCTATGCTTGTGAAGCGACATATTGCAGAGCACTAGCACTGATGACAGAGGCTTTAATAAATAAAGAATATAAAACAATCAAGCAAGTGCCGAAGTTTGATGCACTTGGAATGATGATTGATTGCTCACGTAATGCAGTATTAAAGGTAGGAACAGTGAAACGATTAATGCGTTATTTAGCGCTTATGGGATATAAATCATTACAGCTTTATACAGAAGATACCTATGAATTAGAAGGCTATCCATACTTTGGGTATATGAGAGGAAGCTACACAGTAACTGAGATTGAAGAAGTAGTAGCTTACGGTGAGACACTAGGGATGGAAGTCATCCCATGTATTCAGACACTTGCCCATTTAGCAGCTACACTTAGATGGAAGACTTATGATGAAATCACAGACTGTGACAATATATTACTAGTAGGTGAAGAGAAGACTTATGCATTCATAGAAGCAATGATTAAGCATGCAGCCACACACTTTAAGTCTAGACGTATCAATATCGGTATGGATGAGGCGCATAATCTAGGACTTGGAAAGTACCTGCAAAAGCATGGGTATAAAGAACGTATCGGCATCATGGTAGAGCACCTTACAAAAGTAGTGGAGCTATGTCGTAAACATGGTATGAAACCAATGATGTGGAGTGATATGTTCTTCAGACTCTTAAGTGCCACAGGCGATTATGATGTGGATTGTGATCTTGGCGATAATGAAGTACTAGAGCTTCTACCAAAAGATGTAGATATCATCTACTGGGATTACTATAACAAAGAAAAAAGTCACTATGACAGTATTATCAAGCAGCACCAAAAGTTAGATAACACCACGATTTTCGCAGGTGGGGCTTGGAGATGGCGTGGCGTAGTACCAGACAATACTTTTAGTCTTTATGTAAGTGAGCAAGGGCTTAAGTCTAGTATAGAGCATGGCATTAAAGAAGTATTTATCACTGCATGGGGAGATGATGGTGGCGAATGTGCAAGCTTTGCGACTTTACCAAACCTCGTATACTATGCAGAGCGTTGCTATGAAGAAGTAGTAGATGAGACACTCTTAAAGAAACGTTTCAAGACCTTTACAGGTGCTAATTGGGATGATTTCTTAGCGTTAGATGGTGCGAACCACTTACCAGATAATCCAGCACCAGGTAGATGCTCTGTGAATCCAAGTAAGTATCTCTTCTTCCAAGATGTACTGCTAGGTATCTTTGATAGACATGTGGTTTTAGGGGAAACCAATGCTTTCTATGAAAAATTAGCGAAAGATTTAGAAGAGGCAAGAGTACGTAATCCGAAGTGGGCATATATCTTCACACCTATCTACCTTAATGCAAAGATTCTTTCAAATAAGGCAGAGATTGGTGTAAGACTTCAGAATGCGTATAAAGCAAAAGACAAAGAAGCGATGAAGCAGTGTATCCAGCAACTAGAAGTGATATTAGAAGACGTGAAAGCATACCACCAAGCGTTTAGAGCACAATGGCGTACAGAAAATAAAATGTCAGGGCTTGAAGTTCAAGACCAACGCATGGGAGGTATGTACGCACGTATCGAAAACAGTCTGTGGTATTTACAAGAGTATGTAGATGGGCATATAGATTGTATTGAAGAGTTAGAATACGACCGCCTACGCTTTGATTGTAGAAAAGATGAAGAGCATCCACTTTCTATTGCATCAGCATGGTGGTTTGAAATGGTAACACCAAATAGAATTGGTAGAACTTGATGTAAACACAAGGGGGGAAAGGAATGAATAAAGCAGGGATTAATGATATAGCAAATGAATTAGGTATATCGCGTAATACTGTATCGAAGGTTATGAACAACAGAGGTACTGTATCTGAAAAGGTGCGTTATAAAATAATTGATACAGCTGTAAAGCTTAAGTATGATAAGTTACCTACTGAGCTATTAGAAGAATATGATGAGATGAAGGTCGCTCTAGACACTTCTAAAAATCAGTCTAAAAACATACTTGTCATTGCGACGTCACCTGATTTTTCAAGCTTTTGGGCAAAGATGATAAAAGGCATCACGCAAAAGCTTGTGGAGAAAGATTACAAGTGTCTTTATAACTTTATAACTTTTGAGGAAGTCGATAATTTTGAGCTGCCTCATATTATAGAGACGGGGGATATAGCAGGTATCATAGTTATTAACGTTTACAACAAAGAGACAGTGAAGAAAATCACCAAAGTACAGCTTCCTACCGTTTACTTTGATATGCCTTTGGATTTAGAGATGGCAGATATCGGAGCGGATATCGTCGTCATAGAAGGACGTAGAAGTATTTACCAAATCACTAAAACACTTATTGAACAAAAGGATAGACTCTTAGGCTTTATAGGGGATATAGGCTACTGTAAGAGTATCCAGGAAAGATGGCGAGGCTTTGTAAAGGCACATAATGAAATAGGTGTACCGATAGATAATGAGTATTGTTTTATCGGTGCAAAGAAAGGTCATTACTACTTCGAAAAAGAAGTGGAAGGCATCGTAGAATCCATGCATAAGGAAGGAAGAAAGCTACCGAAAGCTTTTGTATGTGCCAATGATGCTATTGCTTATAGCCTTATAAATGAGTTGGAGAAACGAGGCTATAAGGTGCCTGAAGATGTGAGAGTGTCAGGATTTGACGATATGGAAAGTGACAAAATGGGAGAAAAATACTTAACCACTGTAGGTGTAGATATTCAACAAGTAGGTGAACGTTTAGCAGAGCAGATGGTATGGCGTGTGAATAATCCAGAGAAGCACTTTGAAGAGATTAAGATTTTAGGCGACATTATTTATAGACAATCCACTAGAAAATAAATAGCTACTGAAAGAAGGATAAAATAATGAAAAATATATTAGTCATTATGGGTGATCAACATCGCTATGATTGTATAGGTGCTTATGGCAACAAAGATGTGAAGACACCACACTTAGATAGTATAGCAAGAGATGGAGTGCTTCATAACCAGCATTATACGACTTATCCAGTATGTACACCAGCAAGGTACTCACTTTTATCGGGACTTTATACCCATCAGCATTTGGGCTGGAGTAACCACTGTACCTTACCAGTAGGGATACCGACTTATGCAAGTGTGCTACGCAAGGAAGGTTATAAGACTGTGGCAGTAGGGAAGATGCATGCCACACCTACATACTTAGATATGGGCTTTGATAAGATGATTCTTGCGGAGCAAGATGGCGATGGACGATTCGATGATGACTACCATAAATACCTGATGGCAGAAGGACTTGTGGATGAGAACGACATCATCGACCAACGTCAAGAATTCCGTAAGAAGGCACCACAGGCGTACTGGGATACAGATGGGTCTATGGTTTCTAATCTAGACGAGAAACATCACTCGACCACATGGATTACAGACCGTGCATTAGAAGAACTAGAAGGATGGACAGAAGGAAGTAACTTAATGCTTGTAAGCTATGTAAAACCTCACCATCCTTTCGATCCACCAGCACCTTATGATACGATGTACGACCCAGATGCATTAGAACTTTTACCAGGGTATACAGAAGATGTACCAGAAGTGGACTATGCGCATAGTCATGGGTACTTCGATCATAAGACTTTAAGTGAAGCAAAGCTTAGAAAGATTATGGCACATTATTATGGAAGCATTACACATATGGATCACCATATAGGAAGACTCGTTCAGTCGTTGAAGGATAAAGGACTTTATGAAGATACACTCATCCTCTATACCAGTGACCACGGCGAGTATATGGGCTTCCATCATATGCTTCTTAAGGCAAACTATATGTATGATCCACTGGCTAAGGTACCGCTTATTATGAAGTATCCAGCTAATGAACACAAAGCGTGCATCAATGAGCATATCAGCAACAATACAGATATCGCACCAACCCTACTTCGTCAAGTAGGTGTACAAGTACCACAAGAGATGAAAGGCATAGACTTAGCGAACCAAGAAGCAGGGCGTGAGATGACTGTATGTGAAGGCTTACGTGTAGACCACTATGCAGAAGGCCAACCTTTCTACTATGAATATATGGTAAGAAGTAAAGACTATAAGCTGATTATCAGTAAGAACTTTAAGCATTATCGTTTCTTTGATATGAAGAAAGACCCGCTAGAACTTGAAGATGTAAGTGATAATACAACTTATCAACAAGAAATCGAAAGACATAAGGCACACCTTGCACAGATGCTTGTCTTTGAAGACATTAGTCCTATTTATCTGAACTATAACGAAAAGGTTCATGATGAGGCGTATCGTACAGATGAGCAGAAGCGTGAAAGTGCACGAC
>JBOFIT010000131.1:0-13020 GCA_051650305.1 Cellulosilyticaceae bacterium | reverse complement strand
TCCCTACCTCAAAATTATTTGACTTCCATTAATTAATTCAATTTTACTATTTTTCACGTCAAAAGTCCTCGTACATTATATTCACTCTGCTGTACAAGGATTAGTCAATTTATTTCTAGTTTTTCCAATATAAGTAATTTTCCGTAAAAACTCCAAAATCCCCAATCTCTGACCAAATTATCAGAAATTGAGGATTTAGTTAATGGAGGTGAGGGGAATCGAACCCCTGTCCGAAAGCCCATACGCCGTGGTCTCTACCATCATATTCATTATTTTGACATTCCCTCTGTCTACCGCCTAATGACAGGCTTTAGATTTCAGTAGCTTCATAGGTACAACTAGGGGGCAAAGCTTAGCCCTAGACGTTCCCCGCTAAGTCGGAGCCTCGTTCTAGCCTGCGGGTTAGCTAGAGGAGACTAGCAGCTTACGCTGCTAATGCAAAATTATTTTCTGCGTTTAAATTTAAGTGCCAGCTTTTAACGTAGTTCCAGCAGTCTACGGATGGCTGCCCCAACGTATGTGACCCCCGTCGAAGCCAGTGCACCCCCTTATTAGATAAAGGGTACATATCTGGTGTGTGGTCTTGGTGCTATTGGTTGTTGCGGTTCTTGATCTCGCGCATCATGTTGCGCTGAGCGTCCTTCTTCGCAATGTCGTGGCGCTTGTCGTGAAGTTTCTTACCTCTTGCAAGGCCAATCTCTAGCTTAACCAAGCTTCCTTTGATATATACTTTCAAAGGCACTATGGTCATACCTTTTGTGGAGATCTCACCGACTAGCTTGTTGATCTCTCGTTTGTGAAGGAGGAGTTTACGTGTACGAAGGGGCTCTTTGTTGAAGATATTCCCTTTATCGTATGGGTTGATATGCATGTTATAAATAAATGCTTCTCCATCCTTTATACGAACAAAACTTTCTTTGATTGAGCCACTGCCCCCACGAATAGACTTTACTTCTGTGCCTACTAGGACAATGCCTGTCTCGAAGGTTTCTTCGATAAAGTAGTCATGGTATGCTTTTTTATTTTGTGCAATGAGCTTGTATGCATTCTTATCCTTTGCCATACTACTTTCTCCTTCCAGCTATAGTGCATATGTTATTATAACATAAATGCTCTATTTTTCAAGTGTTATCTTCGATTTCCTTAATCCCCTAATAGTAACCATTCCATACTTTTTGTATTGTAGGCTTCTACGAGCGTTTTCATTGCTTCTTCTTGCTTTGTTATATAGGCTTGGTCTATCAATTCCGCCTGACCGATATGTCCCCAGTACTCTCTCTGTAATGCCTTATATTCTTCCTGCATGCCTATAAGTTCACCTAATTCGCTGTAAGGTGATGCTGCTAGGATGCTTTGTATTTGTGCTTCATAATCCTCTGGCAAAGTCCCCTTTTCTGTATAATGCTGTACCAATGTCCGCTGTAATGCCATGCGTTCTTCAAAGATTTTATTGATTCTGCCGATCTCTAGCTTCACACTTTTCTCGTCATTAGGGCTTGCTGATGCCCACTCACTGTCTTCTATTGGAACATAGGCTTCTACTTCCATCTCTGTTCCCCACAAACCTCGCGTAAAGCTCATCAGACCTAAGAACATCAGAATCGCAAAACCTTTGATTACATCTGCTGCCCTATCTTCAAATGCCATACGTTTTCTTTGGCGGCTATAGCACAGACGTTGATACTCTTCTTTTTCATTCATCGTTAGTACGCCTTTTTCAGCCCGCTCTTCTAATCTTTTCTTATAAGCTTTCATTTCTTTTTTGAATGCTCTTCGATTGTTTTTTTCTCCCCACATCGGTCATCCCCCCTATTTTAGTATTTTACCATATTTTCTGAATGTTTCAATTTCCATTTCAAAAAAGAGACTAAGTTTCCCTAGTCCCTTTATCTCATGGTGTATGAAATGCCTTCCAAAAGCTTCCTTCCGTATCTATAACCTCCATCAGTTCACTGAATGGCACCTTAAAGGTGATATACCCCGAAGCATAGGGGCCTATGTCGTAAGGTGGATAGTAAATGTAGAGATTGTCTTCATCCACATAGAATCCTTGTTCATCTTCTAGTACTACTTTCTCTGTGGGATTGTAGAGTTGGCTGGCTATGGGCTCTTCTTTTGCCATCTGATTGATAATTTCCGTTAGTATCCTTTGCCACTCACTTTCTTTCATAAAGAGGTCTTGTAATTGATAAAACTCGCCCGTCCCTAGATTTCCTACCATCGTCTTTCGTGCTGGCTGTGGATGGGCTGCTCCGAAGTAATAAGTGGAGCTTATGCTATCTACCACCAAGAGCTGATCTTTGTAAAAAGGAATGGTGTAATTACTATAATAGGTGTACTCTAGCACTTCCTTGGCTGTCACATCTTCATGCATCATTTCTCTCATGAAATGCTCATTCATCTTTTGTTGTACACTTAGATCACTAAGCCCTACTAGCCTTGGATAGTACACCAGATAATTCACATTAGGTCTGTATCCTTCATTCCACACTTGTACTGCTTCGTCTAGCGGAATGATGGTGTTTGGTGCATAAATAATGTCTCCTTTTGATCCTAGATAAAAAGTATAGTAATCTACATCCGCTCTAATGATCGTGCCGTCTTTTGTCAACGTACCTGCACCAGGTATATCCGGGAAGTTTCGCATTTTATTGCCTTCTTTATCAATCATATAGACATTGGCCTCGTCGTAAGCTGAGCTTTGCCCTTCGTGGTACGGTGCTATGCCATAGTAGATAAAGTCTGTAAGTGCCTGCCCCCCTTCATCTGCTAATGCATAGAGACTCCCCTTTAAAGGTTCCTTCGCATCTAATGCCTGCCCCAGTGCCACACGACCTTCGCCTAGATTCAGTACATTGTTGTAGATTGTAGGATAGATGCTTTCACCATCTAGTCCTATCACCCCTTCTTCTCCCCAGAAATAAGGTGATGTGCCTACCACTGCTAAGCCACTTTGAAAAGAATCTGCATTTTGATAGGCTGCTGGTATGACTACCTGCCCACTTTCATCTATATACCCTACTTTACCAGTGTCTTTATCTTGATAAATGATCCGTCCTTCACTTCTTCCATAAAGGCGGTCATAGGCAAGTACTTGCTGGACTTCCCCTCTCTTATCGATAAGACCGTATGTGCTGTCTGATAGCTTCACCAAAGCCTTGCCGTCTTGGAAATCACTGGCTTCTTCGTACTGTATCGGAATCACTTCATTGCCATTTAAATCCATATAGCCATACAGACTCTTCCCATCCTCATATTTTCCCACCACAGCCATGCCTTCTGCATAGTCTTGGATAAAGCTATAACGCTTGTCAGAGATAGGCCTTCCTTTGGTATCTAAGACACCCATCTTATCTCCCTCTACAAAGACGGCACGCCCCTCCTTGAAAGGTGAGATGCTCCCATAGGTAGGTGCCAGCACCTCTTTGCCTTTGGTATCTAAAATCCCATACTTGCCATCCTTCTCCACGATGCCATAGCCTTCTGAGAAGTCCGTGGCATACGTATACACCGGTTCTGCCACCCATTTACCCGATGCATCAATATAACCATAAAAATTCCCCTGTGTAGTTCTTAAAAGAGCTGGGTATAACTGCCCAAACTCCTTCCCCATCACAGGTAACCCTATCAGTACTACCATGACTATACTTAGTAAAATCCTTATTCTACGTCTCATCCTATCACCTACTTCTAAAATATCACTTTTTAATATACCCATTATCTACCAACCTATACACTTTGTTTGAAGTAGGCCTACTTAAAACAAAAGAGCCATTACACCTTTTCCTGTGCAACAGCCCTTTCACTCAACGTTATTTTATTTGATTTGTCCTTGTACCCAATTGCCAAGGTCTTTCACAAAAGTCTTAGATACTTCTGCTGGCATATAATACTCATCTGGCACACTTTTTCCTTCGCCTGTTATAAGCATATGGTTAAGGTCTGCATAGTCCTTAAGTGTCACATTCGCCATACCACTTAGGTTTTGCTGCCATAATTTAAAGTCTTCCATCGTTACTTGATAATCTCTGCCACCCTGTACCACAAGTAGTGGCTCAGTCATGGTCTTAGCTACAGCCACTTGATTATACACATTCAAGTCGCCCCATACCTTATTATTAATTCCCATAAAGTTCATCTCAGCTGCTGTGCTAGTGGGTGTAAGTGCACGTACTGCCTCTGCTTGTTGTGTTACCATCTGCACATACATTTCTTTCTGTGCTTGAGGCATACCTTGTACTGTAGCCAAGTAATCCACTTGCTCGAGAACCACGTCTACTAAGTTTCTAGCTGGCCCTGCTACCATCACATACCCTGCTACACCTGTGTCTTTACTGCTAATCATCGGTACAGACATCGCACCAAGGCTATGGCCTAGTACGAAGATTTGATCTTTATTGATTTGTGGTGTATGCTTCATAAGCTCTACTGCTGAAAGTGCATCCTCAATGACTTCCTCTTCATAATCAAAAAGAGATGGGTTCATCATCATTTCTTGCATATGTACATAAGTACGCTTATCATAACGTAACGTCGCGATGCCTTGCTCTGCTAAGCCATATGCAATATCTCTGAAAGGTTTGACACCCCCTACAGTCTCATCTCTATCATTTGGACCTGAACCATGTACAAGTACAACCACTGGGAAGTCCCCTTCGCCTTTTGGTAAAGTCAGCGTAGCTGGCAGTTTATAGTTCCCTGTCTGTACGACCATATCTTTCTCTACCACGCCTTCTGGTCTTGCTACTTCTTTTGCATAGAAACTCATATTAAGACCACTTAATTCTCCTGCACTATTAAAGACAGTGGTTACTTTCATATGGGCTTTCTCACGGATGACTTTCACATCTGCTTGATAAAAACCATTGGCCTCTACACCTTTATCAAAGGTACAAGACTTGACTTTACCTAAGCTTTGCCCTACTTGTTCCCATGACTGCTTAAGGATATTTTCATCTATAAGTGTCTTGGTCACACTATCCATCATCGCCACAACCTCTTGGTACTTACCATCTACTAAGTACTGTGCCACTTGCACAGCCTTCTCTTCTTTGGTAGCAGTACTTCCTTGTAATTTCATACCTAAGTACTTTTCTACCCATTGCACAGATACAAAAGTTCTACCTTCATCGATAAAGCCCTCTTTTGTTTTAGTCAGTTTATCGGTAGCTACTGGGATTGTCTTATCCTTTACTTTTACCGTTGCTTCTTTTGTCTTTGGATTCCATCCTAATGGTAATTTCATCGTGTCACAAAGGCTACGAAGTGGTATGTAAGTCTTACCTTCCATCGCTTTTGTCTCAAGTTCTATCCCCACAGTCTTACCTTCATAGGTCATCTGTAACGGTGCTGCAAACACTTGCACACTCATAGTAGCTGCAAGTAATAAAGTTGCTATTAATTTTGTATGTAATCTCATATAACTGCCTCCTGTATCAAAACAATCGATTTAGACATTTAGATAACTTTCTAATTATGTATGACTTTATTATAGTATCTTTTTTAAAATTGTCAATAAGTTATCAAAAAAATACCTTCAAGAGACTTTCTCTTAAAGGTATTTTTTCAATGTTTCTATATGCTTTTCTTCATTGGTTAGAAGTTTGGTGGCAAGGTCTATGGTTCGCTTATCCACTTCATTTTCTGTGTACTTATTCAGATTACGATGTAGCTGGATAATCCCCATCGTACTTCCTTGTATAAGCATTTCTGCCATATGGGAAGGACTCTTATCCTTCATAGTTTTTGCTTTAATCATCATGCTACTGCTGATTTCTTGCATCTTTGGGATATCCTTTGGAATCTCATGAACTTCACCTATCAGAAAGCTGGCTTCTTCATACACATCTTTGTAGTAATCTTTCTGTGTCTCAAGTAACTTCTTGAACTGACCATCTTCACACTCTTTTATGAGATCTTCTAAGGCTACGATTCCCATTTCTGCATTTTGATAAATATAGTTTAAGAATTCTAGATTTGCATACATATACTAATGGCTCCTTTCTGTAAAAACTGCCGTTAGTATATGTATTTTTTTTAAATATTAATCATAAAATGTGAGTCCTGCAAATATTCCTATAGGCCCAATCTCTGAATCGACCAGCCTGCCTTTTTCATCAAGTCTAAACCAGCCTACCTGCCCATCTTCCGTCTCGATGCGACACCACGTCTTGTTATCTGTGGCTGTAAGTACTGCATTTACACCTTCTTTTATGATAAACATCTGGCTCTTCGCATCATGGTCTGCAAATACTGGTAAGGGTGCCTGTAAAAACACTGGATGATTGGTCGTAAAAATATCGCTGGATACTTCTAGTGTACCATCCACCAATGCGTAGGGTACATCCATATACCATGTCTGTAAAATCTGACTACGTGTATGTGCCATGACATTACCTTTACCATCTATTCCAAGCCCTTCGTCAAATAAACCTTCTACCCAGCCCACTTCTTCTAAGTTGCCGTCTTTGTAGCGATAGATACTACTCTTATAGTCATCACTTGGACCATAATCACTTATGACTATTTCTTTGTAAGTATCTGATGTATCTATATCTACGATGGCAAACTGTGGTAATGGACTGCATGAAAGCTTCACTTCATAAAGCGTATCATTCACATAAAGTACTTTATAGGCATTATCTTGATCGGGGTATGTCAACGTATACATGACTTTCTCCAAAGTACCGTCTCCATCTAGGTCGACTTCTACTGGTGCTTCTGCATCATAGGCGGTATAGTTGCTACTATAGATACCTGTCTTCAAATAATCAGGATTAAACAACTCATCTGCTAAAGATCTAAGTCTAAACTTGAGTATCCCTACATTAAACTGCTCTATAGGTGAAAGCTTCTGAATATCTTCTTCCATCTGTAAGCCATTTCTCTTGTAAATCTCTTCTATCGCTAGCTTCACGTTCTCCTTGTTGCCTAGTATCTCTAGCTCATAAAAATCCCCATCCTGAATACGCTTCTCACTACTCCAGGGTATTATTTGCTCACCTAAAACTTCAGTGGTGCTCATCTCAGTGGTATCTGCTTCTTGATCTTTAGTTTGGTCTTTATCTAGCTCCTCTTGTACGATTACATCTTCTTCATTTGGTTGTGTATCAACTTTTGGGCTACACGCAGCAAGTGTCATACAAGCAAGCATCAAACTCCATTTCACAAATCTCCCCATCACCAGCACCTCTTCGCTATAAGGTTTCCCTACTTCTTCAATACTTCTGGATTAAAATGCCTTACTGGTCCTTTATAAGCTGGTCCACGCTTCTCATTGTGCTCGAAGCCAAAGACGCGTATCGCTGTATGTGGGCAGTAATTGTAGCATCTCATACATTGTATACACTTGTTGTAAGTGATATTCCCATTTGGTGTAATGGTGATATTGTCCACAGGGCATATACGCTCACAGTAGCCACAGTGTGTACACTTAGGACTAAAGCTAATCATGTGCTTCGCTTTGTCTGAAAGCTTACGGTAAGGTATACGCTGCACACTTCCTAGTGCTTTTGCCGCTTTATTAAACCCTACAACGCCTGGGATGTCTTCTAATATATAATAAACAAACTTCTCTATACGCATATCTGCTTTTTTGAGTAATTGATTTTGCTGCTTCGGTGTGTATTTATAAGATAAAGGTGAGACTGATGCTGTGATATTGTTTGGCATGGCAATGTGCATGCTATAACGTATATCAAGCCCTGTGTGTGCTAAAAACTCTGTAGCTACACGACTTCCATCTCCTGAAAAACTCTCTTGTGTACAAAATACAAAACTTTTCTTGCCTGTATGTACCCCTAGCTTTTCCATAAAGTCTTTCATAATAGTTGGAATATCTGAACAATAGATAGGATAACCAAAGCCTACTATATCACTTACCTGTATAAGTTTATCTGCTTCTTCTGTGGTGACTTTCTCTATAGAAACTGTACGTACTTTCATTTCTGCTTCTCTTAGCTTCTGTCCTATCTTTTTAGATACCCACCAAGTATTTCCTGTTCCTGAAAAATAAAAGATAACTGCCTTTTTCACACATTTCCTCCTTTGTCCAGCTAAGTTGTTTATTTTTTAACCTATTAAGACTAGCATACCCATATATTGGATAACTTTCAAGAAGTAAAAGCGATAAATTTGTAAATTTATTTATACAGCTTGCCTTTTTTCTTTAAATAAAGGTAAACACTAAACAATACAATACCTTTTAAGACACTACTAATGGTGATACTCCACCATACCCCATCGATTCCTAGTACCTCTGGTCTAGAAAGCACCATCGCCATCGGTATACGTGCGCCTGTAAGGATAATACTTAAAACAGATGGGATATACGTTCTACCAAGTCCATTAAAGAGGCCTGTCGTTGTAATTTCAATACACATAAAAATCTGTGAGTAACCAAGTATCGCTAGGTATACCACGCCACCTTCTATAGCTTCAGCCTCTGGAAGAAATACTGAGAAGACTGGTCTACCAAATCCTACTAATAAAATAGTAGCAAACGTTCCGATGGCAAGGGCCAGTAGCATACTCATCTTGAAGCCTTTCTCGATACGCTCTTTTTGGTCTGCTCCGTAGTTTTGACCTACAAAGGTACCTAGTGCAGTGGAAAGTCCTCCTGCCGTCATCCATGAGATGGCTTCGATCTGTGAACCTACTTTTTGAACTGCTATAGGTACAGGGCCCCATACTGCAACGATACGACCAATAACCATTGAAAACATGGTGAATAATGCACTTTGTACAGCTGCTGGGAACCCTATCAGGCAGATTTCCTTAATACTTGTAAAGTCTGGTCGCTGAAAAACATTAATCGTTAAATAACTTAACTTACGTTTTAACATCACCACAATAAAGCATATACACACAACAATCTGTGCGGCTACTGTGGCAAGTGCTGCGCCTAATACCCCTAGAGCTGGTATGCCGAATCCACCTAATATAAGTAGTGGATCAAATACCATATTAAATACAAGGCCTATAGTATTGATAACAAATGGCGTCTTGCTGTCACCCATCCCATTAAAGATAGCTGTAAAGACTGGATTAATAAAGTAAAACACCATGCCTAGTGCCATCACATCAAGGTACGTCTTTGCCATACCCACCATTTCCACATCATCTAATCTAAAAAAGCCTATAAGTCCTTTACCGCAGACTAGCAAGAAGATACCATAAAGCACCGCTAGTACCACATTAATTTGTAAAGCACTTAACACATAGGCTTTGGTACTTTTAAAGTCTTCGCGTCCAATGCTTTGGGCTACTTTTACTTCTGCCCCTATCTTTGAAATAATAACAAATGCCATAGCAAGCCATGTGAAAAATCCTGCTGTTCCAACTGCTGCTACAGCATTACTTCCTACTCTTCCTATCCAGATCATATCTGTCATATTGTAGGCCATCTGTATAAAAGAAGTTCCCATAATAGGTAACGATAACGCTACTAACTTCTCTATGATCGGCCCTTTTGTCAAGTCAATCCTTCTGTCCATTGTCGTCCTCTTTCTTTGTTAGTTCTCTTATAGGTTTTCATACAAAAAATAGAGGCAGTTTAGCTTCTCTTGCTAAACCACCCCTATTTTTTTGGTTGAAATGGAAACCTATATAAATATAGATAAACATATTATACTTATAATTAGGTATAAAATCTAGTCCTAATCTAAAATTTCTTTAGAATTTTTTGAAAAGCTGTCCCAATAGGTACTTTTTTCATTTCTTTTTTCGTCAAGAACTGGCCTTCTTCTGACATAATCTGTGCTAATCTTGCTTGATTTTCCTCATTAACCACAACGATTACAGGTTCCATAAGCCATGTACGGTGGGTAAATACATGCTTCACTGTATCCAGTGTGTTACCATAAATGCCTGCTGCTTTAAGTGCTTGCCATTGCTCCACTGTCAGAAGGGGGATTCCCCACATATTGGCAAGCAGACCTTCTTCTGGCCTTTTCTCCATATAGTAGCTCTCACCTTTTTGTAGGACGATAGCGATATACGTATCCGGTACTACTTTCTGCTTCTTCGTCTTCACAGGGTACTCTGTTACCACACCTTCTTCATAGGCCATACATAAACTTTGCACAGGGCATCCTTCACACTTGGGATTTTGTGGTGTACAGACAGTCGCTCCAAGCTCCATCAGTGCTTGATTAAAGCGGTTCGGGTCGTGAGGCATCAGCTCCATGACTTTCTCTTCAAATACTTTTCGACTTTTGGCTATAGCGATATCGTCTTCGATAAGAAATTGCCTTGCTAGTATACGCATTACATTGCCATCTACTGCTGGTAGTGGTATACCAAAAGCAATACTCATGACCGCTCCTAGTGTATACGGTCCTATACCCGGTATAGTCTTTGCATCCTTTGGCTCATGTGGAAATACGCCACCAAAGGTGTCTCGTATAAGCTGCGCCCCTTTGTGCAGGTTATTGGCACGTCTGTAGTAACCTAGTCCTTGCCAATAGGTATACACTTCTTCTTGAGTTGCATCTGCAAGACTTGTAGCCGTAGGGAATCTTTCTATAAACCGTTCATAATAAGGAATTACAGTAGCTACCTGCGTCTGCTGAAGCATCACTTCAGATACCCAAATACAGTACGGATCGCGGGTCTTACGCCAAGGCATCTCTCTTTTATTTTCGTCAAACCATTCTAGTAATAATTGTCCATACTTCACGCCATGTCTCCTTCATCTCTTCATTGTATGTATCCAGTATAACAGAGTTCTACCCCTACTTCACACTGGAAATATTAGCAATAGCAAGGGCTTTTGTGTAGAGCTGATGCAATGTCTCATCTATAGCATCCACTTGTTCGTCTACTACCCTTTCTCCTCTAAGGAGTGGCTTTGCAAAATGCAGCACCCACTCATGAGGACACTCATACCGCAAGTACACCTCTTCTTCTAGTAAGTAAACTGGCCCACCTATCTCCAATTCTTCAAAAGCTTCTACATAAAAACTTTCGCCTTCATAGTCTTTATATTCCTGCTGGTAGTAGCTCACCATATACAAAAAGGCAAGTTGACGCCTAAGGGTGCTGTCCAATCCTTCCCACATCCCCTTCATCAACGTATCTACATCCAAGTACGCTTCTTCTAGAAAAGCACGAAAAGCTTCTCCATGTGCCTCGTTTATAAACATCCTATCAACTCCCCTAGTACTTTCTCGATAAGCACACCCTCTCTTGGGTCTGTGCCTGCTTCCTTAGTCACCTCTACTGCCTTCTTCACAAACTGTGCTGCATGCTCTACTGCCTCTGATAGTCCCATCCCTTTGATCAGTCCACCTACAAGCACACTGGCAAAAGCATCCCCTGTCCCTGGGTAGTGCATAGGAATCTCTTCATATGGCATCATGTCCAATTGGTTACGCACCTTATCATAAGCCACATTTACTTTTTTGCCACCTTCAGTGCGTATACCTTTCATGACCACCTGCTTTGGCCCCAGCTCCCCTAGTTTTGCTGCTAACTCCCCAATCTGTGCTTCATCTAATGCCTCTTCTGTATAAGGTAGACCTAAAAGGAAGTACAACTCTGTAAGGTTCGGTGTCACTATATCCGCTACTGCCACAAGTTCTCTCATTCGCCCCTGCATATAAGGTGTAAACTTACTATAAAGCTTGCCACCATCCCCCATCACAGGGTCTACTAAAGTAAATGTCTTCTCTCTTTTAAAAGCCTTGAAAAGATGCAGCACTTGATTAATCTGCTCTTCGTCTCCTAGATACCCACTATAAAGGGCATCAAACTGAAGCCCCAACGCCTGCCAATGTGCAATATAGCCATCCAGCATCGGTGTCAAGTCTTCATACACAGGCTTACCAAATCCACCTGTATGGGTACTCAACACAACCGTTGGTATGGGGCATACTTGTACACCCATGGCTGAGAGCAGTGGTATCGCCACTGTTAATGAACATCTCCCATAGCCTGATAAATCTTGTATCGTTGCAACCTTTGGTACTCTATATGTCATACGTCACGCCTCTTTCTTTACTCATTCATTCTTTATGTTCTATTTTACAAGCAAACCTACACTTTGTCATGTCCTGTCCAAATTTTATCTCTTCTAGTTTAGTAAAGGCTACTCATTATAAATATTTCTGAATATTGAACAAACTTCAAATTATGCTATACTTATTTTAAAACCTATTGTATCTGAAAGGAGCCTTATGAATCTTAACGTTAGAGCAATATTAGATAATGAAAAAGGTGAATTAGTTAGAAATGGACGAAAATGCTTTTCTCTTACGGAAGGTATGTTTTTATCAAAACCTAAAAAAGGGCTTGTGGTGGAAGTCGATGGCGAAGTTGCTGGTGCAGTCTTCTTAAAAATCATTCATCACAACACAACAAAAATAGGCTATGTGGATTATATTTTTATTTATCCTAAGTTTAGAGGTTGTGGTGCTGCAAAGCTCCTTTATAAAAGTGCCATCCAAGCTTTAAGAGATGAAGGATGCACCATCAATACGGGCGTGGTCGTCGATGACAATGCCAAAAGCTTTATGCGTTTTGAAGCTGAAGGATTATATCGTACATCTTCATTGGATCTCTTAAAGTCTGTTGGATTAACTGGTCTTATCAAACTAAATTTCTTGGAGTCTGGTCTTGGATTCGGCAATTCAAGTGCAATCTATACAGATATACCTGCAAAAAAAAGACCTATCGCTTTGTCTTTTATACTACTATTGATTGTCAATGCATTTCTACTCTGCCTCTCTAAACTTCTTAACGTTGCAAATATAAGTGAATTTATCGATTCTTTAGTCATCATTCCAGCTGGTCTATGTGTATTTCTAATAGGTGTTCTAGGTAGCAAACTCGGTTCAAAAATAGCCGGTGGCAACTGGGTCTTCCATATCCCCCAAGGTGGTATTTTGACCTCTCTTATTATTGCACTATTAGGTGGCTTCTTCCCTATGAGGGCAGACTTTTATCCGGAAAAATATGATTCTTCTAAAATCTGCAAACGTGGTCTTGCCATCACAGCACTCCTCGAATGGAGTACAATCC